>NZ_CP013855.1:300000-375718 GCF_001698125.1 Pseudonocardia sp. HH130630-07
GGGGCCACTCCGGTCTGAGAGGGAAGGTTCGTGGAGCGGCGCCGGCTACACCGGCGCGCTCGTCGAGAGCGATCCCAGTAGAGACAACGAGCGCCACGGCGTACACAGTATTCCGCTGTGAAGAATACATGCTTCGTTCCAAAATCGTCGTAGGCAGGGCGGGCATCCGGTCTTCGCCGCCAGATCACCTATGTCGTCGTCACCTCACGGGTGGCCGCGGCGGCCTCGAGATCACGAGCGATGCCGTCGGCCGTCGCCCTGATCTCCTGCACCCAGTCCGACAGCAGGTCCTTGCGGTACCGAGCGGTCGGCATGGCCAACGAGATCGCGATGGGCATCGACCCCGCCGAGACCGTGACTAGACAGCCGATCGCTGTCAAGCCCGTCTCGGTGAGCCCATCGTTCAACGCGAAACCCTGCCTGCGGATCCGGCGGATGCCACGGAGCAGCGCCTCCACGTCGTCGACTCCGGAGTCGGCGGACTCGTACAGGGCACGCAGTGCGTCCGGCGCCATCGTGGCGAGAACCGCACGTCCTCCGGAGGCGAGATGGGCGGGGAGGACTCGTCCCTCCCGATCTCCCACTCGCAGGGCCTGGTCACACTCCACGCTGGCGACGAACCGCGCCTGGTCGGCAGTGACGACGAGGAGGTTGCTGGTCTCCGAAGTCCTCGCGGTGAGGCCCTCCAGGCGCGGGAGCGCGATCCTGCGGAGTTCGGCGAGCGGCTCGGTGACGGGATGTGCACTCAGCACCGGCCCGGAAACGTAACGCCGGTCCTCGTTCTGCTCGGCGAAGTCCCGGTACACCAGCATCGAGAGCAGGCGGTGTGCGGTCGAACGGGCGACGCCGATCCGCTCCGCCGCATCCGTGACTCGCAGTGGACCCTCCTGCTGCAGGATCGTGGCGAGGCGCAGGGCGTGGTCCACCGACTCGATCCCATACGCCGGCTTGTTCTTCACAGCAGAATAATACAGCCGTAATGTGGTCGCTGAGAAGGACCCCGGCCCCGCATCCGCCTCAGAGCGTGTTTGAGAAGATCAGGTTGTAGGCGTGAACCTGCGTCGTTGCTGCCGCGTGGCGGGTCCGCCGCGGGCGAGGCGGCGGGTCATGGTGTTGATCGCGGCCCAGCGGATCATGGCTTCGGAGGTGGCCGGGTGGCGTTCGTAGTCGCGGGCCAGCCGGCGGTGGGCGGTCAGCCACGCCAGGCTGCGTTCGACCGCCCACCGGCGCGGGATGACCACGAAACCTCGCTGGCCTGCGGGTTTACGCACGATCTCGATCGTTGTGCGCAGGAAGGTCTGTGCCCAGTCGACCAGGCGTCCGGCGAAGCCGGCGTCGGCGAAGATGAACCGCACCGCGGTGGCCAGGTAGGCGCCGAGCAGCGCGGTCTTCGCGCCGTCACGGTCCTGGCGCCCGGCCGAGCAGACCATCACCGTCAGCAGCAACCCGAGTGTGTCGGTGACGATGAACCGCTTCCGGCCGTTGACCTTCTTCCCGGCATCGTAGCCGCGCGACTGGGTGCCGACGGTGTCGGACCCTTTGACGCTCTGGGAGTCGATGATCCCCGCGCTCGGCTCGGGATCACGCCCTTCGGCCACCCGACCTGCCCGCGCACGATGGGCAGGATCTTCTCGGTGACCCGCTGCCGCTCCCACCGGTTGAAGTACCAGTACACCCTCTGCCAGGGCGGGAAGTCCGCCGGTAGCGCCCGCCACGCGCATCCGGCCCGGACCACGTAGAGGATCGCATCCACCACGTCACGACGCGGATGCTTCTCCGGGCGCCCTCCGGTCTCCGGCGCGGGCAACAAAAGCTCGACCACCGCCCACTGCTCGTCACTGGTGTCCGACGGGTACCGCCTACGACGTCGAGTCATCACCACCCACAGTGGATCACCACGGGCCTGTGGTCACGCAGACACGCCAACCCTTCTCCGCCGCCTCATAACCAGATCAGTGCGGAGCCAGGGTCGCCTCGCGGGGGTTGGGGAAGCCGAGGGACTTGTACCCCGGCGCCCGCTTGGCCAACGACGAGGCGAGCACAGCGGTCAGATCGTCGTGGTAGTCGTGCACCTCGGCCGTTGTCTTGCCGGGGTGCGGTCTGAGCACGCGGCCGGCGAACTGTACGAGGCGCCCCTTGAAGGCGATCGGCGCTGCGAGAAAGAGGGCGTCGAGAGCGGGACAGTCGAAGCCTTCCCCCACGTAGGGCCCGGTCGCCACGACGAGCAGCGGCGCCGGCCCTGGTTCAAGACGGGCCAGAGCGGCCTTGCGTTCCCGGACGCCCATCCCGCCACGCAGGACCACCGGATCCCGGCCCTCCTCTCGCAGCTTCGCCGCCAGCGTCTCGACGTGGCTCTTCCACTGGGTCAGGACGAGGCAGTTCCTCCCGCGTCCCAACGCCTCGAGAACGTCACCGACGACCTGGTCCGTGCGCGTCTCGTCGGCGGCGAGGTCTCGGTAGATCGCCGCCATCCCGCCCGGCTTCGACGGATCCGCGTCACCGAGGTACTCGTACGAGGTCGGATGCACAACCAGCTGCCGCTCAGGGGCGTCGGCGGCCCCCAGCGTGCCCGCCGGCGGGGGTGTCACCGTGTGCCGGATCGGACCGAGCTGGTGGTGGATGAGCTCATCGAGGCCGTCGCGTCGGTACGGGGTCGCGGTCAAGCCGACCCATCGCTTCACCCGGATCTGCCGGGCCGCGTTCTCGAACGCGGCGGCGGGCAGGTGATGACACTCGTCCACGAGGACGAGCCCGTATCCCGCGGTCAGCTCCGCGACGTCCTGACGGCGGGCCAGTGTCTGCAGAGTGACGACATCGACGACGCCCCGCAGCGAGGACCGTCCAGCGCCCAGCTGGCCCGCCCGAACACCCAAGAACTCTCTGACGCGGCTCCGCCACTGATCCGCCAACGCCTTGCGATCCACCAGGATCAGCGTGGCCACACCGTGCTCCGCGATCAACGCACATCCCATGACGGTCTTCCCCGCACCCGGCTCTGCGACGAGCACACCGAGGTCGTGAGCAGCGAGGTCCGAGACGGCGGCAGCCTGGTCCTCGCGCAGCGTCACCGACAGCTCGAAGCTATGGCTCTCGCCGTCGGTGCGCTCGTCGGCGATCTCGACGCAGCTCCCCGCCTCCTTCAGCACCGAGACGATCCGCTCACCGAGGCCGCGGGGCAGGACGAGGCGACCGTCCACGGTCTCGTCGTAGCTCAACAGGAACCGGGGCACGTTCCACGTCGACAGCCGTCGCCGCTGCCGCTCACCGAACAACGGATTGCTCATCGACGCCGCGTGCTTGAGCGTCCCCAGTGCTGCCGGAGTCAGCTCCGACACGGCCACCTCACAACCAGCCTCCAGCCGTAGCCCGACTACAGCCGCTGATCTCGGCCTTGTCCGCGTCGACATGGCGGGGGCCAAGTTCTCGACTGCCCCACCCACCTTCACCGCCCCGACCCGACCGGCGAGACGGGTGACCTCAGCAGGGGACAGTCGGTGCACTCCGGACAGGTACGCCCACTGATCCTCGTGCGGCTCGAGAGTGCCCAGGTCGAGGAACACCGTCGCGCCGTCCTTGCGCGCCCGGCCGTGGAGCGGGGCCGCGATCAGGTTCCCGATGCCTCCGGAGGACGGCAGGACGTCCTGGGAGGGGAACAGACGGTCGTAGCTGCGCAAATCCATCCGTCCGCGGACAGCGATCGTCTCCCGGAGCAGCCCCATGCCCAGAACTCTGGCCGCCGCTGCCGAGACCGCACCGGAGAAAAAGATCCACACATGCGCACCGATCCCAGACCGGGACACCTCCAGAGCCGCAGGCACACCGGCCGCCCTGGCCGCCTTGAGATACGCCAACGCGTCGAGCATCGCCGCGGGACCGTCGAAGTCCACCGCAAGCCACCGACAGGTGTCTCCCGGCATCAACGGGTACAGCCCGATGTGGTCGCGACCCGACAGGTGTGCTGCGATGACGTCGTCGCCAAGACGCAGGCGCGGACGGTCCGTGCCCCTGCGCCACCCACCGGTGACCGCCGGAACCCAGCCCGACTTCCCCGATCTCTCGTTCTCCCAGCGGATCGCATAGACGTCCTCGCGTGCCGCGAACATCGCCCTGAAGAAAGCCACCTTCTGCTGCGGTGTCGACGACGCCGTCACCATGCCGGGGCGCTCCAGGAACAACCCCGACTGGGACGGAACCGGGGTGCGGGCCTGCTCTGACGTCAGCCCCAGCAGACGCAGCAGCCGCGCGTTCTCTGCGCGCAGCCGAGCAAGCTCACGCTCGAGGTCCCCGGTCGCCACGGACCTCACGATGCCACGGCTACGCGGAAACCGGCGATCAGCAGGACCCGGCCACGAGCTCAGCCTGGTCGATCCGCGCGACGAAACTCGACTTGCGCTGATGGCGAGCACGCAGCTCAGCGAACCGAACACCGAACCCACCCGGCTGGCCTGTCCGCTCGGCGACGACCTGTAGGTCCTCGAGCAGCGCGACCGCAGCGTCGTACTCGGCCGGCTTCCTGGTAGCGATCATCGCTTCGACCCGGGACCAGCCACCCTGCACGTCCGCGGACAGCGCCGCGAGGCGCCGTTCCCGCGCCGCCGCGCGCTGGCGTTCCTGCTCCGCTTCTGCCTCCGCGCGCACGATCTCGGCACGCCGATGCTTCTCCTGCCGGACCAGGTGAGCGGCATCCAGCAGCTCGGCCACCATCCGACGTGGGCGCGGCCCGCCCACAACCCTTTCCAACTTGATCTCCGCCGGTCTGGATCAGCACCATCACCGCCTGGACCAGGGCCGTTGCCCGGCCGGGGCAGTTGCGGATCTTGCGGGGCACCTGCCACGACTTGAGCTGGGCGTTCGCTCGTTCTCCTGGGCCGCGTTGACGGGCGTGTGCGGCGTTGACCTGCTTCTGCGCCACCGACAGCCGCCGGTAGCGGCCGGTGTCCGGGTCGAGGTGGCGACGGCGCTGCGGGACTCGGACCGTCGGGCCGCCGCCTTGGTAGGCGGTGTCGGCGATGACCTGGATCTCGGCGTCGTTGAGCTTCTCGATCAGGCCGTGTTCGCGGGCGGCGCCCATGTCGTGGCGGGCCCCGGGCAGCGCGGGAGAGGCCCACACCAGCCGACCGGCCGGGTCAGCGAGAACCTGCACATTCACTCCGTGGCGCTTGTGTTTCCCGGAGAAGAACGCCCGGTCATAGCCCGATCTCATGCCGACCCGGTCGATCGCCAGCAGCGTGCCGTCGAGGATCACGAACGCCTTACGCCGGGCCACGTCGAGCGCCTCGTCCAGGCCCGGTGCGACCGCGGCGAGGACGTCGACGCCCTCGCGGACGTAGCGGAACACCGTCGTGGTGCCAATCCCGAACCCGCCGGCCAGCGCGGTGTAGGTCTCGCCCTTGTTCAGGTACGCCAGCACCAGCAGCGCCTGTTGTCCGGGCGGGAGTCGGCGCCACCTGCTGCCGAGGTCCTTGCGGTGCCGGCGTAGTGCGTCGGCGAGGGTCTGCAGGGCGCGGTTGGACACGGGCATCGATGACGGGTAGACAAGCACCGGTGAAGCTCCTGGTTGGCGCGGGTTGATCTCAGCAATCACCCATCTACCAGGAGCTTCACCTACTTCAGCGGCACCACGCCGTGGCCCGCCCGACCTCATGATCGCCAGGTTGGCAAAGGCTCAGTGGTGGATCCAGGGTAAGCTCTTGTGCATGATCCAGCCGCCCGACCTCGAAGCCCGTGTGGCCGCCTTGGAGACGCGCATCAGTGAGCTGGCCGCCGACGCACAGGCCGCACGCGAGGACGCCACTGCGGCCCGACACCTCGCAGCAGCGCGGGACCGCGATATCGCGGACTTGATGGTGAAGATTGACGCGAACCGCTCGGCGATCAACGCGCTCGGCGAGCAGACCCGCGAGCGGTTCGATCAGCTGGAGACTAAGGTTGACGGGGGGTTTGCTCAAATACGAGGCCAGCTGGACGGCACGGCCGCCGGCCTGGAGAGCATCACCGGACTGCTGACTACACTCATCGGCCAGCGGGGCGACGACAACCCAGAAAACCCACCACGCTGATCTGCAGACTATCCGCGGGCGGGTCGTGGCGGACGGACAGTCCCGAACCGATCTCCACGGTAGCGCCGATCCGCCGGCGTGTGGCGTTGGCAGGCGGAGACCTTCGAGGAGGCCTTGTTGTGGTCCAGGTCACCGGGCTATCGTGCCCGCCGAACATGTGTGTGATGGCGGTGTGGTGGCCCGGAGGGGACGCGGATCATGATCGCCGGGCGGTAATCGGTTACCTGGCCGGACGCTTCGCGGCGATGGTGAGGATGTCGCGGTAGCGGGCCTGCAGGTCAGCGGCGAGGAGGTTCTCGTGGTGCGTCGCCCGGTTCCGGAGGGTGTGGAGGCGCTCGATGGGCCGGTCGACGTCCTTCTGCCGTGTTCCCGGGGGGAACGCGGTGTGCAGGCGGCGTGACCACAGTGCGTGCAGTCGGTCACTTGGTGATCGTCGGTGCCGGAATCGGGGGCCTTTCGCTGGCCCTCTCGTTGCACGCCCGCGGCGTGCAGGTCACCGTCTTCGAGCGAGCGGACGAGCTGCGGGAGGTCGGCGCCGCGGTGGCGCTCTCGGCCAACGGGTTGCGGCTGTTGGAGGAGCTGGACCTGCTCGGGGAGCTGGAGGCGGTCGGGATCCAGCCGACCGAGCTGGTGTACTGGGGCTGGCGCGACGACCGCCGGGTCGCGGGGTTCACCGCCGGGTCGCGGGGTTCCCGGTCGGCTCGAACGGGTCCTACCGGGACCGGTTCCGCGCCCTCTACCTGGGCATCCACCGCGCCGAGTTCCCGCGGGTGCTCGCCGAGGCCTGCCCGGCTGGCATGATCCGGCTCGGAAGCGAGGTCATCACCGTGACTGACCACGGTGGCCACGTCACCGTCGGGCTGGCTGACGGCAGCACCGCGACGGTGTCGGTCGTCGTCGGCGCCGACGGGGCGCACTCCCGGCTGCGCGCGCTGGTCGAACCGGGCGCCGCATCCGTCTACACCGGCACGTCGGGTTTCCACGGCCTGGCGGCCATCGCCGACCTACCCTCACTGAGCCCTTTCCAACCTGCCGTTCCGGCAGCTCAGGGGCCTGGTTGTGTGGGTGCAGACGCCGAGCTGGCGAGCCGGTGACCTGTGCAGCTGTGGTCAGAGCAGTTGCGCTGCAACCTTCGCGATCTCCTGACGCAGAAGCTCGCTGGTCAGGTTGAAAAAGGCTGTGAGACCCGCAGGCGATCCAGTTCTGGATGGGCCCGGACGCACACCTGCTGCACTACGCGATCGGCGCGCACGCCGAGACCGTCAACTTCCTCGCAGTCCTCGAGGGGCCCGCCCAGTGGGAGCACGGCGACGCCGTGCACGCGATGCTGCTGCACCACGGTCAGGGCGCGAACCAGTCTGTCGAGGACGCCGCCGTGCTCGCCGACCTGCTGGTCGCTCCTGGTATCCTAGACGGCGACCACTACGAGGCGTTCGCCCGGTACGGACGACTGCACCGCTGCCGCGCCCGGCAAGTGCAGCGCAGCTCGCTGGTCACCTCCGGGTTGCTGCACCTGCCCGACGGGCGGGCCGCCGACGAACGCGACGCTGGACTGGCCGGGCTCGACCCGTGGCTGAGCTGGATTCACGGCGTCGATGCCCGGGCCGGGACCCGTCCGGTACCCGCCTGAGATCCAGACGCGAGTCATCTCAGTCCGGTGCGGGTGGGTCTTTGGACCTACAAGGTTCGTAGCCCTACCGTGGGAACCGCACCACCGGCCAAGAGAGGTGACGGCATGGATCTGCGGCAGCTCCGCTACTTCGTCGCGGTCGCCGAGACACGTCACTTCGGCCGCGCTGCCGAGGGGCTGCACATGGCGCAGTCGCCGCTGTCCCAGGCCATCCGCCAGCTGGAGAGCCAGGTCGGCGCGACCCTGTTCGACCGCACCACCCGTCGCGTCGAGCTGACCGCGGCGGGGGCCTCATTGCTGGAGGACGCCCGCCGGATCCTGGCGAACGTCGACGACGCCCGGCGCCGCGTCGAGCAGGTCGCCGCCGGAACCGAAGGGGTACTCACGGTCGGCGCAACCGACCTCGCCGCCTACCGGCTGCTGCCGCGGATGGCCCGCGTGCTCGCCCGCCACATGCCGGGGGTGACGCTGCGCTTCGTCCCCGGGCTGCTGACCGCCGCCCAAGAGGACGCGCTCGACAAGCGACGCATCGACCTCGCGGTTCTCCGGCCCCCGGTCGTCCGCCCGGAGGTGTCGACCCGCACCGTCGCGCAGGAACGGCTGATCGCGGCGCTGCCCGCCGGGCACCGGCTGGCCGGGCACGGCGCCGTCGCCCTGTCCGACCTGCGGTCCGAGGACTTCGTCGCCTACGGTGCACCGGGTTCAGTCGTCGACTCGGTCGCCACCCAAGGCTGTCTGGACGCCGGGTTCCTGCCCCGGCGCCGGGCCGAGGCCCGGGACACGCCGGTCCTGCTCACTTACGTCGCCGCCGGCGCCGGGGTCGCGCTGCTGCCGGAGTCGGTCCGCGCACTCGGCACCGAGAGTGTCGTCTACGCCGACCTCGACCGGGAGCTGCGAGTCGACCTCGCCCTGGCCTGGCGCAGCCACGACGGCTCCCCCGCGCTGGCCCGGATGCTCGACGTCCTGGCCGCGCACAGCCGGGAACTCGAATCCGGCCCGTCTGCCTCCCGTCCCGCCGTCGTATCCGGAGCGCCGCTGTGAAGATCGTCGCCGTCGAGGCGATCCCGTTCGCCGTGCCGTACCGCAAGCCGTTGCGGTTCGCCTCGGGCGAGGTGCACACCGCCGACCACGTCCTGGTCCGGGTGCACGCCGAGGACGGCCTGGTCGGGGTCGCCGAGGCTCCGCCCCGTCCCTACACCTATGGCGAGACTCAGGCGTCGATCCGTGCGGTGGTCGACACCGTGTTCGCCCCGGAGCTGGTCGGGCTCAGCGTGTTCGAACGCGAACGCATCCACGCGGTGCTCGACCGCACGGTGGGCAACCCGACCGCGAAGGCCGCGATCGACATGGCCGTCTGGGATGTCACCGGACGCAGGCTCGGCGTCGGCGTCGGGGACCTGCTGGGCGGGTTCACCGACCGGATGCGGGTGTCGCACATGGTCGGCTTCGCCCCCGACGAGGTGATGGTCGCCGAGGCCCAGCGGATGCGCGAGCTGCACGGCATCACCACCTTCAAGGTCAAGGTCGGCCGCCGCCCGATCGAGTTGGACACCGGCGCCTGCCGGGCCCTGCGCACCGCGCTGGGCCCGGAAGTCGAGCTCTACGTCGACGGCAACCGCGGCTGGACCCCTGCCGAGGCCGCCAGCGCACTCGACGAGATGGCCGACCTCGGCCTGACCCTGTCCGAGGAGCTCGTTCCGGCCGACCAGGTCCTCGGACGGCGCTGGCTCACCGCCCGCACCCGAATCCCCACGGTGGCCGACGAGTCCGCCACCCGCCCCGGTGAGATCACCCGCGAGCTCCTCGACGGTGCCGCCACCATGATCAGCATCAAGACTGCGCGCACCGGGTTCACCGGCTCCCAGCGCGTCCTGCACCTGTGCGAGGGGCTGGGCACCGAGGTCGTGATGGGCAACCAGATAGACGGCCAGCTCGGCACTGCCTGCACCGTCATCTTCGGCGCCGCGCACCGCCACACCAGCAGCCGCGCCGGGGAGCTGTCGAATTACCTCGACATGGCCGACGACCTGCTCACCGAGCCGCTGCGCATCACCAGCGGCGAGCTGCGCACACCCACCGGGCCCGGCCTCGGCGTCAGCGTCGACTCGGACAAACTCGCCCATTACCGCACCGATACCTGAACACCACCTACCACCACACCTGGGAGACGCCGATGGCCACCGTTACCGAGACTGCCACGGCCGCCGGTTCCGGCGCCAACGCCACCTTCGCGAAGAAGGAACGGACCACCGGCACCGTCGACCCGGCCCGGGTGTCCGCGATCGCCACCGACGCCCTCGCCGCGCTGCATGAGGTCATCCGCCGGCACGAAGTCGGCTACGCCGAGTACGACGCCCTCAAAGCATGGATGATCCCGGTCGGCGCCGACGGCGAGTGGCCAATGTTCCTCGACGTGTTCGTTGAGCACGTCGTCGAGGAGGTCGCCCACGCCGACCGCAAGGGCGCCGTCGGCACCATCGAGGGCCCCTACTACGTGCCGGGCGCCCCCGAGTCCCACGGCGAGACCACGATGTCGATGCGGGAGGACGAGAGAGGCACACCGCTGCTGTTCCAGGGCACCGTCACCGACCTCGACGGCGGCCCGGTCGCCGGCGCGAAGGTGGACCTCTGGCACGCCGACGACGCCGGCTACTACCCCCAGTTCGCCCACGGCATCCCCGAGTGGAACCTGCGTGCGGTCGTCACCACCGGCGCCGACGGCCACTTCGCCTTCCACACCGTGCAGCCCGCCCACCTGCACCTCAAGGTCAGCGCACTGGGGAAGGCCTCGGTCACCACGCAGCTCTACTTCGACGGCGGTGACTATGTCGCCGACGACGTCGCGCAGGCCGTCAAGCCCGAGCTCGTCCTACGTCCCACGCCGGTCACCGACGGCTCCGGCGACGAGGTCACTTACGACTTCGCGCTGGATCCCGCCTGATGGCCCGCTTCGCCGTCCGGATGGAGGTCGACCTCCCCCCCGGCATAGACGCCGACGCCCGCGCCGACCTACTCGCCCGGGAGAAGGCATGGTCGCAGCAGTGGCAGCGCTCCGGGGAGTGGCTAAGCATCTGGCGCTGCGTCGGGGAGTACGCCAACCTCTCGATCTTCGACGTCCGGGACAACGAGCAGCTCCACGAGATCCTGTGGGGGCTGCCGCTGTTCCCGTACATGACGATCACGGTGACGCCGCTGGCGACGCACCCGTCCGACCTTGGGTGCCGGTAAGGAACGTGTCACCAGGGGCAAAGTAGTCGGCTGTAGCGGCGGGACTGCGGTGGAGATCGACCAGGTTGCGGTAGCGCGAGCCGCGCAGCGCCTGGCGAGGCCTATGGCCTCGGCGTCGATGCGTAGCCAGATCCGTTCTACCGGGACGCTCCCGAGCCTCTGGCCCGGGCGGGCTCGGGGGTCCCCGCACTGGCCGGGCGGATGGCGAGGGCGAGGGCGGCCCCGGCGACGGCCGCCGCGGCGAGTACCCCGAACAGCGTCGCGGTCCCGAGACCGGCGGCCACGAGCAGCCCGACGGCGGCCGGCCCGGCGATGGTACCGACGCGCCCGACGCCGGTGCACCAGGCGGTGCCCGCGCTGCGCACCCGGGCCGGGAACGTCGCCGCCGCCAGCCCGATCACCAGGATCTGGGTGCCGGTGGTCCCGAGCCCGACCACCGCGACCAGGGGCAGCAGCACCGGGGCGTCGGGCTGCAGCCCCACGACGGCCAGCGCGAGTGCCCCCACCGCGAAGCCGGCCGCGACGACGCGGCGCGGGCCGTACCGTTCCGCCAGCGGCGCGGCGCCGAGCGCACCCGCGATCGCGCCGCCGTTGAGCAGCAGCAGCGACAGCAGCGCGGCCCGGTCGTCGAACCCGGCCCGGCCCAGCAGCGCGGGCAGCCACGTCCCCAGCGCGAAGATCAGCAGCAGGCCGGTCGCGCTGACCAGGCCGAGCAGCACGGCCGCCGCGGCGGCGCCCCCGCCGAACAGCCCGGTGAACCCCGTCCCCCCGGCCGGGGTGCCGTCCCCGTCCGCGGCGTCGGCACCGGGTGGGGACCCTCCGTCGCGGGCCGCCCGCCACACCGGGGACTCGGGCAGCCGGGCCACGGCCAGCGGCAGCAGAGTGACCAGCGGCAGCGCCCCGATCGCGAACAGGCCGCGCCAGCCGAGGTGCTCCAGCAGCACGAGCGTCGCGAGGGTGCCGGCGACGCTGCCCAGCGGGATGCCGCAGTAGGCCAGCGTCGTGTGCAGCTGGCGGCGCCCGGGTGGCGTGGTCTCCGCGACCAGCGCCCCGGTGACGGCGACGACGATGCCGATCCCGATCCCGGTGACGAGCCGCCAGGTCCCGAACGAGGCCACCGTCGATGTCGTCGCCGTCACCGCCATCCCGATGGAGAACCAGGCGTACCCGGCGAGCAGCACCGGGCGCCGTCCCCAGCGGTCGGCCGCCGCGCCGGCGGCGAGCGCCCCGACGAGCACCCCGGTCAGCGACCACGCGGCGACGGCACCCGCGCCGGCCGGGTCGAGCGGGCCCAGCTCACCGGAGCGTAGGAGCACCGGCACGAGCGCGCCGTAGACGACGAGGTCGTAGCCGTCGAACACCAGACCGGTGGTGCCGAGCGCGAGCGTCCACCCGGGCCCGGCGCGCCGCGCGCTCACGCCGCCCCGAAGCGGACGGGCAGCGCGCCCAGGTTGAGGTGGCGGCCGTTGGCGTAGAACCGGTCGACCGGCCCGGTGAGCGTCATCGGCGGGGCCGCGACGATCTCGTCGAGGACGGCGACGAGCTGGCGGCGGCCCAGCTGGGCGCCCAGGCAGTAGTGGATGCCCTGGCCGAGCGACAGGTGCGCCGCCGCGCCGCGGTCGAGCCGGAACCGGTCGGGCTCGATGAACCGGTCGGGGTCGCGGTTGGCGGCGCCGACGGCGAGCACCACCCGCGCCCCGGCGGGCAGCTCGACCCCGGCCACGTCGACGGCGCGGGTGGTGACCCGGCTGCCGTGGTCGACCGGGGTGTCCAGGCGCAGCGTCTCGTCGACGGCGGCCCCGCGCAGCGCCGGGTCCGCGGCGAGCCGGGCGTGCAGGTCGTGGTCGCGGGCCAGGCGCAGCAGCAGGTGCCCGGCGGTGTTCATCGTCGTCTCGTGCCCGGCGATGGCGAACGCGACCAGCATGACCCGGAGGTCCTCGTCGGGCAGGGGGTGGCCGTCGACGCGCTCGCGGACCAGGGCGGCGAGGTAGCTGCCGTCGTCGTCGCGGCGTGCGCGGGCGATCTCGCCGTCGAGCAGGGCGGCGAACGCGGGCCAGAACCCGCCGCCGCGGGCCATCGTCGCCCAGGTGGTGCGGGTGAGCTGCAGGATGTCGGCGCGGGCCCGGGCGGAGAACCCGATGGTCTCGGCCAGCACCGCCAGCGGCAGGGTCGTGGTCAGCTCCGCGACGAGGTCGGCGCCACCGCGGGCGACCAGCGGCCGGACCGTGTCCGCCGCGAGCCCGGCGATCCGCGGTGCGACGGCGCGGACCGCGGAGGCCGCGAGCGCCGGGCGCATGAGCGCGCGGAACGCGGTGTGCTCGGGCGGGTCGTACTCCAGCGGCGCGAACCGCGGCTGGTCGGTGGCCCGGGGGAAGAACACGCCGTGGGCGGAGGAGAACGTCTCGTGGTCGCGCAGCGCGTCGAGGACGTGCGGGTAGCGGGCCAGCACCCACATGCCGCCGTGGGCCGCGGTGCGGACCGGCCCACCGGCGGCGCGCAGCCGGTCGTGCACCGCGCGGGCGACGTCCGGGGTGAACGCGGGGTCGTGGTGGTCGAACCGGTCGGTGAGGCGGGCGACGACGCCGTCGTCGTCGGTGCCGGTCGTGCCGGTCGCGGTGCTCCCCGCGCTCATGCGGTCCGCTCCGCGACGACGGCGGTCCAGGAGTACCCGCCGCCGCCGTTGAAGACCGCGGCGACCTCGCCGGGGGCGAGCATCGGGTGCAGGTCGGCGAGGTTCGCGAGCAGGTCCCCGGCACCGAGGTGGCCGGTGCGGCCGCCCAGGTCGACGACCTCGGCGGGGGTGATACCGGCGAAGACGGGCTGGTAGATCTCGAACGCGAGCCGGCCGACCCGGGGCAGTGCGAGGTACCGCACCCGTGCGGGGTCGACGCCGGCGCGGCGCAGCGCGGTGGTGACGACCTCGCGCGCCCGGTCGGAGGCGGTCGCGGTGAACGCCTCGCGGGAGTGCCGGGCGAAGAACGCCTTCTTGGTGCGGGCGAGGTCGATCGTCGGGCCCTGCTCCTGGCGGGCGGTGCCGAACGGGTCGTCGCCGCGGTGCATGCCCTCCAGCTCGGGGGCCGAGGCGCTCGCGACGCCGCGGACCAGCCACGCATCGCCCGGAGCCGGGTCCGCGGCGAGGAGCATCGCGGTGCCGGCGTCGGCGTGGACGAGCCCGCGGTCCGACCGCCACCGGTCGAACCCGGGCGGGCAGAACCGGTCGCCGGTGGTGACGAGCACCGTCGAGCCGGGGTCGAGCGCGAGCCGGCCCGCGGCCAGCTCCAGCGCGGCCGCACCGCCGTTGGACAGCTGCCGGACGCCGACCGGCAGCGCGGCCCGGGCGCCGACCCGGTCGGCGACGAAGTGCGGCGGCGACCAGAGGTCGTGGCCCTGGTAGGTGGTCCAGGCGTGCAGCAGCGTCCCGATCCGGGCCGGGTCGGCCCCGGCCGCGTCGAGGACCCGGCGGGCGGCGTGCGCAGCCAGGACCGGGCCGGGCAGCTCGGGTCCGGCGACGGGGACCGAGACGTAACCGGAGCGCTGCGCCTCGGCCTCGCCGATCCGGCCGTCGGCCAGCGCGTCGGCGAGGGTCTCGCGGGTGTCGGGCAGCCAGGTGCCGACCGCGCGGACGGCGATCATGCCGGGGCCTCCTGCCGGTCGGTGGGGCGGTCGGTGCGGTGCGGCGGGAAGACCAGGTCGAGGGGGTCGGTGCCGTCGGGGAGGTGCTCGTCGACGGCCCAGCGGACGAGCCGGCGGACGGGTTCGAACCCGTCCTGGGGCAGGGCCGGGTGGACGCTGACGGCGGCGCCGAGGTCGACGGTGCGCTGCACCCCGGCGCGGGGCAGCACCGCGCGCAGCGCGCGGCGCAGCGACGGCGGGTGGACGCCGACGGTCTGGGTACCGGCGTCGAGGAACCGGACGGCGTCGGCGGGGGAGTCGACCGGGACGATGTTCGCGACGCGGCCGGTGAGGGTGTCGGCGAACTCCACCGGTTCGTCGAGGTGGGAGACGATCACCGCGCCGGTCCCGTCGCCGTCGCCGATCACGGTGTGGAAGCCGCCGCCGGTGCGCAGCGCCCGCAGCCGGGCGCGCAGCTGCGGGTCGGGCCGCGCGGCGGCGGTGGACACCTGCGGGGGCAGGGTCTGCAGGGCGGCGTGCACGCGGCGGCCGAGGTCCTCGGCGGCGGCGACGCCGTCGGGGCCGGTGCCGCAGGCGGCGTAGACGACCCGGGCGTTGACGCAGCCGACCTGGTTGAACGCGCCGACGTCGAGGGCGAGGCGGTGCGCGACGTCGTCGACGACGGCCGGGTCGAACGACTCCGGCCCTAGCACGGTCGCGCTGTTCTTCGGGTCGAAGGTGACCAGCTCCAGCCCCGGCCCGAGGTAGCCCAGCGCGTGGCGCACCGAGCCGGTGCCGCCCCAGGCGACGATCCGGTCGGCGACGGCCGGGTCGTACAGCCGGGCCTCCACCCCGGCGTCGCCGCCCTTCCAGTAGGCGACCGACACCGCGCGGGCCAGCGGGTGGTCCGGGTCGAGCTCGATCATCGTGCGGGCCAGCGCGACCATGGTCAGCGGGTCGTTCGACGGGGTCTTGACCACGGCCTCGCCGCGGGTCAGCCCGGTGCGGGCGACGGTCATCGCGGCGATCAGCGGGCTGTTGCCGGCGATCACGTGGACGGCCCGGACGCCGAAGGCGTGCACGGCCCCGACCCGGCCGTCGGCGCAGCGGGTCTCCGGCCAGCCGGTGAGGTGCTCGCGCCCGACGGCGTCGACGACCTCGGTGAGGGCCTCGCGGGTGAACAGCGCGGGTAGCAGCCGCAGGTTGGACCGCACCAGCTCGGGCGGCACGTCGGCGAGCCCCGCGGAGTGCCGGACGACGTCGCGCAGCAGCGGGTTGTCGTCCGGGTCCAGCCGCCGTCCGAACGCGACGAGGTGCTCGACGACGTCGTCGAGGTCCAGCGCGTCGAGGTCGGCGGACAGGCGGGCGTCGCGGCGGGCCAGGTCGGGCAGCACCGCGTACGGGTCGGTGGTGGCGAATCCGGTACCGGCGCGGCCGTCGGCGGTCACCCAGGGCCCCTCGACGACCTCGCCGCCCACCACGGCCGGGAGCCGCAGCGCGCTCACCGGTCCCCACCCCGCGCGGTGAGGTGTTCCAGCGCGCCGCGGTGGGCCCGGTCGGTCGCCGCGCAGTTGATCTTGTCGGGGTCACCGGCCTCGGTGAGCCGGACGATGCCGTCGTGCACCTGCGGGGTGCCGCGCCCGCAGGCGCACCGGTCGTAGGTGACGGTGACCCGGTCCTCGGAGCGGAACCCGCCCCAGTGGGTGCGGGCGAGCAGGTCGACGAACGCGCCGCGCCCGGTGTGGGTGCCGCGCCGCGGGGCGGGCTCGTCGGTGACCGGGTCGAGGACGTAGGCGACCGTCCACGGTTCGAGGTGGTAGCGGCCCTCGGCGCACATCGGGTGCAGCGCGGTGGTCTCGGTCATCGCGTAGATGTGGCGCAGGCGGTCGGCGCCGGTGAAGCGGCGGACGTGGTCCTGCCAGTCGTCGGGCATGTGCGCACCCTTGGTCCCGCCGCCGGGCTCGACGGCGGAGTCGGGCGCGAACACCCCGGTCAGGCCCCGGTCGAGGCCGGCCGTGGCCAGCCCGTGCAGGGTGTTCCAGGTGTTCATGAGGTAGACGCGGCGGCCGCGCAGCTCGTCGGCGAGGCGGGCGGTGAACCCGGGCAGCGCGGCGTCGGACTCGCGGCGCAGCTGCTCGAACTCGTCGCGGCGGGCGAGCAGGTCCGGGTCGGTGAGCGCGTCGTCGGGGGTCTCGCCGCGGGCGCGGGCGGCGGCGAGGCGGCCGGCGAGCAGCATGACGTCGGCGCTCATCCGGCCCGGGTGCATCGCGTACACGCCGTCCTCGCCGCCGGCGACGTGGTCGGCGAGGGCGTCGACGCAGCGCATGATGCCGCTGCGGCCGTGGCGGACCATGGGCCACACCACGGGGACCGGGGCGCCGTCGTGGCCGTCGGCGCGGCGGACCCGGGCGCCGACGACGGCGAACATCGCGTCGACCTCGGCGTGGGTGTGCGGGACGAACGACATCGTCCCCGAGGTCACCGACGAGTGCTGGACCCGCAGGTCGGTGCGGTCGTCGAGGTCGGAGAGCCAATCGTCCACGTTCCCGGCGACGGCCGGGTCGGCGCCGGCGAGGTCGACGGTCGTGAGCCGGCCCAGCCAGCGGGTGAGGTGGTCGAAGCGCTTCCGGTGCAGCAGCGCGGCCGGGTAGGACTTATAGACCTCCGGGGAGAACAGCAGCGGGACCGCGGCGTCGAGGTCGGGCAGGTCGTCGACGCCGGTCTCCTCGACCATCGCGGTGAGCACGTCGAGGCGGCCGTGCAGGGCGGCGAACCGCTCCCGCAGCGCGGCGAGCTGCAGGTCGGCCAGCTCGCCCGGGTCGAACCGGTGCAGCGCGGTGTAGTCGCCGCCGGCCCAGTCGAGCGGGTGGTCGGCGAACCGGCGCGCCGAGGTGGGGGCCGGTGCGGTCCCGGTCGGTGCCGTCCCGGTGGGTGTCGTGGCGGTCATGCGGGTCCTCCGGCTTCGGCCGTGGCGGTCGCGGCCTCGTCGGTGTCGGCGGGAGTGCCGTCGGCGGTGCTGTCGACGGCGAGCCGCCCGGCGAGGTGGGCGGCGACCGCGTCGGCCGTCGGGTGGTTCCACAGCAGCGTCGGCGCGAGCGCGAGCCCGGTGGCGCGTTCCAGGCGCAGCCGCAGCATCGAGCCCATGAGCGAGTCGACGCCGAGCTCGCCGAGGGCGGCGTCGCCGGGCACCGCGTCGGCGCCCAGTACGGCCGCGGCTGTGTCGCGGACGGTGTCGCGCAGGGCCCGCCGCAGCTCCGGGCCGCTCAGCGCGGCCCAGTCGGCGTCGCCGCCGCCGGCGTCGTCGTCGGGTGGCGGGGCGAGCCCGTCGAGCAGCGACGGCCGCGGTCCGGTGTGGTCGGTGCGCACCGGCAGCGCGAGCACCGGCCCGGGGCCGAGGGCGGCGCGGTCGTCGAGGACCCGGTCGAGGACGGCCAGCGCCCGCTCCGGCGTGAGGTCGGCGGAGCCCCGCGCGTCGAGCTCGACGTCGGTGGCGGCCGCCGAGCGGGCCATGCCGAGCCCCCGCCACGACGTCCACGCGATGCTGGCGCAGCCCCGGTCCCCGGCGCCGCGGCGGCGGGCGGCCAGCCCGTCGAGCGCCCCGTTCGCGGCGGCGTAGGCGGCCTGGCCGGGCAGCCCGAGCAGCGGGCCGGCCGAGGAGAACAGCACCAGGAAGTCCAGCTCCCCGGGCGGGAACAGCGCGTCCAGCGCCGCGGCCCCGGCGACCTTGGCGTGCACGGTGGTGCGCACGTCGTCGTCGGTGAGGTCCAGGGCCGGGGCGCTGCGCACGGCGCCTGCGGCGTGCACGACGCCGCGGACCGGGGGCAGGGCGAGCGCGTCGAGCGCGTCGCGCACGGCGGTGTCATCGGTGACGTCGGCGGCGACCGGGAACACCGCGGCCCCGGCGGCCTCGACGTCCAGGACGGCGCGGACCCGCGGATCGGCCGGGTCCCAGGCCCCGCGCGGGGGCAGCGCGGTCCGGCCGAGCAGCACGATCCGGCGCGCGCCGCGTTCGGCGAGGTGCTCAGCGACCACGGCCCCGACCGCGCCGGTGCCGCCGGTGACCAGGTAGGTCCCGTCCGGGCGCAGTGCCGGTGCCGGGTCGTCGGCGCGCGGGGCCGGGACGGCGCGCGGGGCGCGCAGGCCGCCGGGGGTGACCGCGAGCACGGGCTCGCCGGCGTGGCCGCCGTCGGCTCCGGCGGCGGCGTCGTGGCGGGTGGTGAGCAGGTGGCGCAGCGCGGGGGCGGCGGCGCGGGCCCCGTCGTCGTCGGCCGGGAGGTCTAGCAGTCCGCCGACGACGTCGGGGTGCTCGGTCGCGAGGACGCGGGCGACCCCGGCGGCCGCCGCCGTGCTCGGCCCGGGCGCGTCGTGCAGGCCCCGGGTGACGAGGTGCAGGGTGACCGCGACGCCCCCGTCGGCGCCGGTGGGGCCGCCGCTGCGGACCGCGCGGTGGAGCACGTCGCGCACGGTGGTGACCGCAGCCGCGGGGTCGTCCGGGGCCGCGACCAGCAGCTGCGGCGCGCTCCCGTCGACCTCCAGGCCGAGCAGCGCGGCGAGCTCCGCGGCGCCGGGCCCGTCGGCGACGGCGACGCGCGGCCCGGACGCGGGCGCACCCGCCGCACGACCGCCGCCGGCGGCACCGCCGGGGGTCGGGGGACCGCCGGGGGTCGGGGTGTCGGCCGGCTCCAGGTCGGTCCAGCGCACGCCGAACGCGGTCTCGGCGAGCTCCGGGCGGCCGGCTCCCCGCGGCTCGGCGTAGCGGATCCCGTCCAGGCGCCCGAGCAGGGCGTCGCCGTCGCCGCGCAGCTCCACGTCGACGGTCAGCGGGCGGTCCGGGTCGAGGGCGGCCACGACCCGGGCCCGGTCGGCGCGGGTCGCGGCGTCGACGTCGAGCTCCACCCGGTCCAGCGCGGCGGGCATGCGCAGCGCCGCGGGCCCGTCGAACACCACCGACGCGGCGGACAGGGCGGCGTCGAGCAGCGCGGCCGGGCCGCGGCGGCGCAGGACGCCGTCGGGGTCGGCGGCGACGTCGGCGACCAGCACGCCGTCGCCGCGGCGCAGCTTCTCCACCCGCCACGGGAAGCCCATGGCGGCCACGCCCAGCTCGGCGAGCCGCTCGACGACCGCGCCCGGGTCAGCGGGCTCGGCCGCGGCGTCGGCGTCGAGCCGCGCGGGCGTCGCGGGCCCGCGGTCCGCGCGCGACTCCGAGTGCAGCGACCAGCGGCCCCCGGGTTCGCGGGACAGCAGCCGCAGCGCGTCGCCGTCGCGGACGACCTGCAGCGCGCGCCGCGGCCCGTCCTCCGCCGGCACGACGACGGGCCAGTGCAGCGCGACCCCGGTCAGCGCGGCGGTGCCGGCGGCGTGCAGGTGGCTGAGCAGGGTCACCGCGGCCGGGACGATCTCCACCCCGAGCACGGGGTGGCGGCCCGGGTAGGGGCGGGTGCGCTCGTCGAGGGTGGTGGCGTGCACGGTGACGCCGGTGCCGGGCACCTCGACGGGCGCGCCGAGCAGCGTATGCGCCGGGGCCGGCGGCGCGACGGGCGGGTGCTCGACCCGGTACGGGCGGTGCCGCCACGCGACACCGGGCAGCCGGGCCCGCCGCCCGTCGGGGACCCGTGGGCCGGTGCGGACACCGCGGCACCACAGGGTCGCCGCGGCGGCGGCCAGCGCCGCGACCTCGGGCCGGTGGCGGCGCAAGCTCGCGACGACGGTGCCGTCCTCGACCCCGGCCGCGGCGAGGGTCTCGGCGGCCGAGTGCGCGACGACCGGGTGCGCGGAGACCTCCAGGAACACCCGGTGCCCGTCCTCGGCGGCGGCGGTGACGGCGTCGGCGAACCGGACCGGGTTGCGCAGGTTCTCGGCCCAGTAGGCGGCGTCCTGGGGGTGGTCGCCGCGCGGGTCGTCCAGCGCGGTGGTGTAGCGGGTGACGGCGGGGGCGCGCGGTGCGAGGTCGGCGACGGCCCCGGCGAGCTCGGCGGCCAGGGGGGCCATCTGCGCGGTGTGGAAGGCTACGTCGGAGTCGACGCGGCGCACGGTGCGCCCGGCCCCCTCCCAGCGGGCGGCGGCCGCGGCGACGGCGCCGGGGTCCCCCGCGATGACGGTGGAGGCGGGCGAGGCGGCGATCGCGGCCTCGGCGCCGGGGTGGGCGGCCAGGTCGGCGGCGCAGTCGTCGAAGGCCAGGTCGACCAGCACCATCGCGCCGTGCCCGGCGGCCCGGGTGAGCAGCGCGGAGCGGCGGCACACCAGCCGTGCCGCCTCGGGCTCGGTCAGCACCCCGGCGGTGGCCGCGGCGGCGATCTCGCCGACGGAGTGCCCGAGGACGGCGGCCGGGCGCAGCCCGCGGGCGCGCCACGACGCGGCCAGCCCGAGCTGGACCGCGCACAGCGTCGCCTGGATGCGGTCGACGCCGCCGAGGTCGTCGGCCTCGATCACCTCGCGCGGGGTCACGCCCAGCTCGTCGCGGTAGACGGGCGCGAGCCGGTCGACGACGGTGGTGAAGTCCGGGTCGGTGTCGAGCAGCCCGCGGCCCATCCCGGCCCACTGCTGGCCGTGCCCGGAGAACACCCATACCGCGTCGGGGCGGGGCCCGGCGACGCTGGTGGCCAGGGACGGGTCGGCGGTGCCGCCGGCGAGCGCGCGCAGCCCGGTCAGCAGGCCGTCGCGGTCGCCCGCGGTGACGACGGCCCGGTGGCGCAGGGCGGCGCGGCCGTGGTGCAGGGTGCGGGCGACGTCGCCGAGGTCCGGTCCGGGCGTCGCGGCGACGGCGACCGCGAGCCGCCGGGCCTGCTCGGCCAGCGCCTCGGGCGAGGCCGCGGACAGCGGGAACGCGGTGTCGACGGCGACCCCGGCGGGCGGGGCGCCGGGTGCCCCGGGGGCCTGCGCGGGGGCCTCCTCGAGGACGAGGTGGGCGATGGTGCCGCCGTAGCCGTAGCTGGCGACCCCGGCGCGGCGCGGGTGCCCGGAGGGTGCGGGCCAGTCGGCCGGCGCGGTGGCGGGGGTGAGCCCGGCGGCGGCCCAGCCGACGTCGTCGCGCGGGACGACCGGGCCGGGCAGCGCCGGGACGTGGGCGTGCCGCAGCACCTGGACGGCGGCGATCAGCCCGGCGACGCCCGCCGCGGCCTCGGTGTGGCCGACGTTCGCCTTCACCGACCCGACCCGGCAGCCGGGCAGGTCGGTGCCCCGGCCCAGCACCGCGCACAGCGCGCCGGCCTCGACCGGGTCGCCGGTGGGGGTGCCGGTGCCGTGCGCCTCGACGTAGCCGACCGTGGCCGGGTCGACCCCGGCCGCCCGGTACGCGACGCGCAACAGGTCGGCCTGCGAGGCACCGCTCGGGGCCATGATCCCCTCGGTGCGCCCGTCCTGGCGGACCGCGCCGCCGCGGATCACGGCGAGGACCTCGTCGCCGTCGGCGCGGGCGTCGTCGAGCCGTTTGAGGACGACGACGCCGCAGCCCTCGCCGCGGCCGTAGCCGTCGGCGCCGGCGTCGAACGGGGTGCTGCGCCCGTCCGGGCCGAGCGCGCCGGCCTGCCCGAGGACGGCCGTCAGCCCGGGACCGGACATGACCATCACGCCACCGGCGAGCGCGAGCCGGGTCTCCCCGGCGCCCAGCGCGGCGCAGGCCTGGTGGATCGCGACCAGCGACGACGAGCACGCGGTGTCCACCGCGACGCTGGGTCCGCGCAGGTCCAGGGCGTGCGAGATCCGGTTCGGCACCCCGCACAGCGAGGCACCGATGCCCGTCCAGGCGCGCACCCGGGGGAGGTCCTCGACGAGGCGGCGGCCGTAGTCGTCGGTACCGACGCCCAGGTGCACGGCGGTGTCGGTCCCGGCCAGCGACGACGGGTCGATGCGCGCGTCCTCGAGCGCCTCCCAGGCGACCTCCAGCGCGATCCGCTGCTGCGGGTCGAGCTGCTCGGCCTCGCGGCCCGGGACGCCGAAGAAGGCGGCGTCGAAGCCGTGCACGTCGTCGTCGAGGAACGAGCCGCGGGCGAGCACGCCGTCGAGCGCGGCGGCGTGCTCGCGGGAGTGCTCGCGGTAGGGGCGCCAGCGGTCGTCGGGGACCTCGCCGACTGTGGTGCGGCCCGCGGTGAGCAGCGCCCACAGGTCGTCGGCGGAGCCGACCCCGCCGGCGTAGCGGGCGCCGATCCCGACGACGGCGGCCGGCGCCGTGCCCGGTGTCCCGGCGGCCGGGTTCACCCGGCCATCCCGGAACAGGTGGCACACGGGCAGTGCGGGCAGCCGCGCTCGTGCAGCCGCGCCGGCATCTCGGCCGCGATCGCGCAGATCATGCAGGTCAGGTCGCCGTCCGGGGCGAGGATCTCCTCGAACGGGACCGGCGCCATCCGGTCCTCGGCGTCGATCTGCTTGTGCGGGGACCCGACGGCGAGGATGACGTGGTCGGTGATCGACCCGACGGCGTGCGGGACCTCGCCCTCGACGAGGAACGTCTGCCCGGCGCGGGTCTCGTGGACCCGCCCGCCGTAGGTGATCGTCCCGATCCCGGCGACGACGGTCAGCACGTGGTGGCCCGGGTGGGTGTGCGGCTGGAACCCGCTGCCCGCGGGGAGCCGGATGAGGTCGGCGCCGATGGAGCCGATCGTCGCCAGCTCGCGGCCCGACGCGTCGGCGGTGCCGTGCAGCCCGACGGGCAGCGGCCCGTGGTCGACGGTCAGCTCGGTGCGGTGGTCGCCGACGCCCGCGTCGGCCCAGGTCACGATCTCGAGGTCGGTGCCGGTGTCAGGCCGGGTGGAGGCGTGGGTCACGGGTGCAGCCCTTCGGTCGGGAGGGGTCGGATGCGGTGGGGCGGTCAGCGGGCCCAGACGACGCCACCCAGGTCGCGGCCCCCGGCGCGCAGCGGGACCACCCCCGCGGCGGTGTGCCCGGCGTCGTCGAGCAGGCGGTCGAGCAGAACCCAGGGGCAGGTCCCGGGCCCGTGGGCGACCACGACGGGTGGGCCGGGCGCACCGGGGAGGTCCGGTGTCCCGCCCCCGGTGGGGGCCGGGGCGCCGGTCAGGTCGACGTGCCGGGCCCGGCACCCGTCGGGGAGTATGGCGCCGACGCGGGCGGCGAGCCGGGCCGGTCCGCCGGGGTCGGCGGCGGCTGCGGCGCCGACCCGACCGGCGACCAGACCGCGGCCCATCGCGGAGCGCTGCGGCTTGCCGGTGCTCGTCGCGGCGAACGTGCCGAACGCGACCGTGCCGGGCCGCTGCGGGCCCGCGGCGAGGATCCGCCGCGCCGCGTCGCGGACCTCGGGGGAGGTGCCCGCGCAGACCATCCCGATCTCGTGGCCCAGCACGTCGTCGGGGACCGGTACGGCGGCAGCGGTGCCGGGCAGGCCGGCGTCGCGCCAGCTCCGCTCGACGTCGAGCGGGTAGACCTTCTCCCCGCCGCGGTCGATGCGCTCGCTGCGGCGCCCGTCGAGGACGAGTAGCCCGTCGCGGACCCGGCCGAGGTCGCCGGTGCGCAGCCAGCCGTCGTCGGTGAGCGTGGCCGCGGTGGTGTCCGGGTCGTCCCAGTAGCCGCGCATCCGGTCGGGGGAGCGGATCCACACCTCGCCGGCGTCGGCGTCCCGCCCGCCGTCGACGAGCCGCAGCTCGGTCCCGGGCAGGGCCTCCCCGACCGGCGGGTGCGCGTCGAGGTAGTGCGCGCGCCAGTGGGCGGGTTCCGGCTGCGGCGAGGTGAAGGAGAAGTTGACCAGCTCGGTCAGCCCGTAGCCCTGCCGCAGGCGCGGGCCGTAGACGTCGTGGAAGCGGCGGGCCAGGTCCCTGGTGAGCGGGGCGGCCGCGGTGATCACGTAGTCGAGCCGCCCGGGCCACGGCGGGGCCGCGTCGAGCAGGTCGGGCAGCAGCGCCGGGACCATCGAGGCCGTGCGCACGGCGTTCCGGTCGAGGTCGGCGAACCAGGTGGCCGGGTCGAACCGCGGCGCGAGCAGCAGGGGGGTGCCGGTCAGGTGGGTGCCGACCAGCGACATCACCAGCGCGTTGCAGTGGAACAGCGGCAGGCAGGTGGCGTGCGGCCGGTCGGGGGTGAGGCCGTGCAGGGCGGCGGTGTGCCGGGCGTTGGCCAGCACCGCGGTGCGGGGGAGCATCACGCCCTTCGGCGTGCCGGTCGACCCGGACGTGAACATGATCAGCGCGAGCCCGTCGGCGTCCGGGCGGTCGGCGTGCCGGCCGGTGGCGGTGACCCCGTCCGGCGTGACGACGACGGCGGCGCCGACCCGGTCGACGATCTCCTGCACCCGGGCCGGTTCGGTGCGCGGGCCGAGGGGCACCGCCACCAGGCCGCGGCCGAGGCACTCGAGCAGCAGCGCGGCGAGCTCGGGGCCGCTGGGCAGCACCAGCACGACGCGGGCGGCGGCCGGCAGCGCGGGCAGCGCGGGCTCGCGCGGGGCCGAGGGGACGGCGCAGCCGGTCGCGGTGGTCGCGGTGGGCGCGGGGGCGGGGTGGGACACGGCGTGACTCCCGTCGTCGGCATCCGTCCCAGTGGGTGAACGCGGCGGCGTGACCGGACCGGCCGCTCCTCCGTCGACTTCCCTCGAAATGAGGAGGAATGCGTGGACGAGGTGCTGCGGAGGAGGTTCGAGCCGGTCGCGTTTCGTGTTCGAAGGTAACAAGCGGCGGAATGCGCCGGGCACCTCGCGCCGATATCGGCCCGATCTCGGAACGATCATCGCTGGTCAGAGCTTCAGATGACGAAAATCACCGCGACAGGTGGTGGTGTTCCGTGCTGCATGTCCGTATAATGCCTCAAGTTAACACCAGTTGCCGTTACGTATCGAAATTCGTGTCACGGGTGTCGAGGAGCGGTGATCTCCGGGTTACCGTGAAACGCCCGACGCTGTTCCCTCGGACCCCGGAGAGCGATGCCCGGACGATCCCCGGCACAATCCGCGCCCCATTCCCCGGCGTTCCTGCTGGGCGTCCTGGCGACCGGGACCTTCGCCACCGGGACCGACTCGTTCCTCATCGCCGGGGTGCTACCCGAGGTGGCCGCCGACCTCTACACCGGCCCCGCCGCCGTCGGCGTGACGGTCGCGCTGTTCGCCCTCGCCTACGCCCTCGGCGGCCCGATGCTGGTGGCGGTGACCGCCCACCTGCCGGTCCGCCGGGTGCTGCTCGCGGCCCTCGGCGTGTTCGTGGCCGCCAACCTCGCCGCGGCCGCCGCGCCCGGCGTCGCCGCCCTCGGGGCCGCCCGGGTCGTGGCCGGTCTGGGGGCGGGGGTGTTCGTGCCGTGCGCGATCGCCACCGCCGCGACGCTCGGCGGGCCGGAGCGCCACGGCCGGGCCACCGCCGTGGTGGTCGGGGGCGCGTCGCTGGCCCTGGTGGCCGGCGCCCCGATCGGCACGCTGGTCGCCCGGGAGAGCTCCTGGCGGGCCGCCTTCGTCCTGGTCGCCGTCCTCGGCGCGGTCGCGACGGCCGGCGTCGCCGCCCGCGCGGGCGGGTCCGCACGCCCGCCGGTGCCCGGCCTCGCGGCGCGGGTGACGGTCCTGCGCCGCCCGGACGTGCTCGCGGTGCTCGCGGTGACCCTGCTGGCCAACGCGGCCGCGTTCACCGTCTACCCCTACCTCGGTGTCCTGTTCCCCGACGCCGGCCCCACCGGTGTCGCCGCGCTGGTGCTCGCCTTCGGGCTCGGCGCCGTCGCCGGGACGTGGGCCGGGGGCCGAGCCGCCGACCGGTGGGGCGCCGGCCGCACGGTCGCGGTGGTCGTCGCGGTGTTCGCGCTCGACCACCTGGCGCTGTCGGTGGTCGCCGGTTCGTTCGCCCTCGGCCTCGGCTACGCCGTGCTGTGGGGCCTGTCCGGCTGGGCCACCGTCCCGGCCCAGCAGAGCCGGATCGTCGGTGCCACCGGGGACCTGGCCCCGCTCGCACTGTCACTGAACTCCTCGGCCATCCACCTCGGGACCGGGGTCGGCGCGCTCGCCGGAGCAGCGGTCGTCGCCGGTCCGGGAGCTGGGCTGCTCTGGACCGTCGCCGGGGGGCTGTCCCTCGCCGCACTCGCCCTCGTACCCCTCGGGCCCCGCGCCCGGGCAGGAGCGACCCCATGACCCCGACCCCACCGGTGCCGCTGGTCCTGACCGCGCCCACCGCGGACGGCCTGGCCCGTGCCGCCGCCGGGGCCGCCGCGCGGGCCGGGGGCACCACGACCCTGCCCGGTCTGGCCCGCGAGCTTGCCGCCGGCGCCGACCCCCGCCACCGGTTCCGCCGCGTGGTGCTGGCCGGGTCGGCGGCGGACCTCACCGCGCCCGGGCCGCACCCGGTCCCGGTGCCCGAGCCCGGCCGGCTCGCCTTCCTCTACTCCGGGCAGAGCAGCCAGCGCCCCCGGCAAGGCCTGCAGCTGGCCTCCCACTGCTCGCTGGTGGCCGGGGCTATCGCTGATGTCGCCCGCTACGCCGGCCGCCGGCTGGACCCGCCGCTCGACACGGTGCTCGCCGAAGAGGGTGAACACGGCCCGGACGGACTGCGCCGCATTGACGTCACCACACACACCCAGCCCGCCCTGCTAGCCCTGGCGCTGGGCTTGACCGACCTGCTCGCCGCCGCCGGGATCTTCCCCGATCTTGTGTGTGGGCACTCGTTCGGCGAGGTCGCGGCAGCCGCCTGCGGCGGTGTGTGGGACCGAGCGGACGCCACCACCGTCGCCGTCGAGCGCGGTCGGCTCCTGGGTGCCCTACCGCAGGGTGGTGCGATGACAGCTGTTGAGGCAGGCGAAGACGAGATCACTCCCCTGCTGGCGGGTACCGGTGTCGAGCTATCCGCGGTCCACACTCCGACTTCGGTGGTCCTGGCCGGGCCGGTAGCAGCTGTCCACGCCGTCACCGACATCCTGGCCTCTCGCGGAGTACGTACGACAAGGCTCGCGGTAGGTGGCGCGTACCACTCCGCAGCGGTCGACCCGGTCTTGGAGCCGCTGCGCGCCATGCTCGCGCGGCTGCCCGCGGGGCCGCTCACGGTCCCCCTGGTGGGCAACGCCGACGGCGCCGTTGTCGACACCGCCGCGACCGCCAACCCGGCGCACTGGGTGAGGCACTGCCGGGCCACGGTCCGCTGGGCTGAAGTGATGCGCACGCTTATAACCCGGGGGGTCACCACGTACCTGGAGATCGGCCCCGGCGCCGCGCTAGGGCGGCTCGCCACCCCCAACTTGCCCCCGGTGGTTCGTGACCAGGTTGTCCTCGCCGCTACCGGCCCCGAACCCGACGAGGTCACGGCCCTGCTCACCGCGTTGGCCGCACTCGACGTCCGCGGCCACGCGGTCGACTGGTCAGCCCTGCTCGACGTGCTCGCCCCGACCGCCGACTCAGTGCGAGGTATCCGATGACCACCCGCCCCGGGGGTGAGCTGATGCTCGCCCCCGATATGATTCTGTCCCGCATTGGGCTCGGCACCATGCAGCTCGCCGGTCCCGGCGTCTGGGGACCGCCGCGCGATCCCGACGTGGCGGCCCAGGTACTGCGCGACGCTGTCGATGCGGGCGTCACCCACCTCGACACCGCCGACTTCTATGGTCCGCACACGGTGACCGAGCTGATTCGGCGCGCTCTGCACCCGTATCCTTCCGACTTGCGGATCGTCACGAAAGTCGGATTCCGGCGAGGCCCCGACCGCGCCTGGCTGCCCGCCTCCGAGCCCGCTCAGATCGTCGCCGATGTCCACGACAACCTACGTCGCCTCGGTGTCGACACCCTCGACATCGTCAACCTGCGGGCCGGCGACGCCACCGCCGTGCGACCCAGCCAGTCGGTGACCGCGGCGTTCACCGCACTCGCCGCTCTGCGCGAGCAAGGTCTGGTCCGCCACCTCGGGGTCAGCAACGTAACCAAAGACCAGCTCAACGAAGCCCAGACTATCGCCCCGGTGGTCTGCGTGCAGAACGCCTACGGCCCCGCACACCGTGGCGACGATGCGCTTGTCGACCGCTGTGCCGCCACCGGGATCGCCTACGTGCCGTTCTTCCCGCTTGCCGGTCTCGACGGCCAGGGGGCCGAACAATTGCGGGACAGAGCGTCCGAACTGGGTGTCGGGGTGCGACAGGCGGCTCTGGCATGGCTGCTGCAGCGATCGCCGACCATGCTGCCGATCCCGGGGACCTCGAACCCGGCCCACTTGCGGGACAACCTCGCCGCGGGGGAACTAGGGCGTGTCTCCCAGATAGGCGGACCGGGGTGCGCGATGCTTGATCGGTGCCGCGTACCGCTGTCCTGACTGATGCCCAGTGGGCCCGTCTGGCGCCGCTGTTGCCCTCCTCCGAGGGTCGTCGCGGGCGCCCGTTCCGCGATGACCGCCGGGTGCTCGAGGGGATCATCTACCGGTATCGGTGCGGGCTTCCCTGGCGCGACGTCCCAGCCGAGTTCGGGCCGTGGCAGACGTTGTGGAAGCGGCACCGCCGCTACAGCGGCGACGGCACCTGGGACCACATCCTGGCTGCTCTTCTGATCGAGGCCGACGCCGCCGAGGTGCTCGGGTGGGCGGTCAGCGTGGACTCCACGATCATCCGTGCCCACCAGCACGCCGCGACCCTCAAGCGCGACACAGGGGGCCGGATCGAACTACACGAATCTGCTCGCCGAACCAGCAGATCACGCGCTGGGACGGTCCCGCGGAGGGCTGTCGACGAAGATCCACCAGCTCGTTGACGGGCACGGCCGCCCGCTGGTGGTCCTCCTCGGCCCCGGCCAGGGCGGCGACTCGCCAATGTTTCCGCACCTGATGGCGCGCCTGAGCATCGCCCGACCGGGCCCGGGACGACCCCGGACCCGGCCCGAACGCGTGCGCGCGGACAAGGCCTACTCCTCACGCGCGATCCGCCGGCACCTGCGCGAGCGCCGGATCATCGCTGTCATTCCGGAGCCCTCTGACCAGCAGGGACACCGCAAACGACGCGGCTCACGCGGCGGCCGACCGCCCGCATTCGATCCGGTCGACTACCGAAACCGCAACGTCGTCGAGCGCGGGTTCTGCCACGTCAAGCAGTGGCGCGGGCTGGCCACCCGTTACGACAAGCTCGCCCTGACCTTCCGCGGCGGCGCCGTCCTGAAGGCAATCGTCACCTGGCTCCGCGCATTGGGAGACACACCCTAGCGGAGTCCGTCATGCCCTGTTGCCGGTGCTGGTGCTGGCTGCGTGCGCGGTGCTGGCCGGTGCCCGCTCGTTCACCGCGATCGCCGAACACGCCCGTGACGTCGGCGCCGGCGTGCTGGTCGAACTCGCCGACCGGCTCGCCATCGACCCGGAACACGCGGCGCTGGTGGTACCACACGAGTCGACGATCCGCCGGCTGCTCCAGCAGCTCGATCCCGCCGCGCTGGAAGCAGCCCGGGGGTCCTGGACCAGCGCGCAGCTGGGTACACGACCGACCGGTGTCGATCGGCCCCGTCGAGAACAGCGACCGGTCTGGGCACTGGACGGCAAGACCGTGCGCGGCGCCCGCACCCCCGACGGACTCCCACATCTGGTGTCGGTGATCGATCAGGCCAGCGGCGTCGTGCTGGCCCAGACCCAGGTCCCGGCCAAGGCTGCGGAGCTGACTGCCGCCGTGACCGTGCTGTCCGGACTGGACCTGCATGGCGTCGTCGTGACCGCAGATGCCCTGCACACTCAGCGCACGCACGCCGATTACCTGTATGAACGTGGCGGGCACTACGTCATGACGGTCAAGGCCAACCAGCCCGGTCTGCTCGCCCGGCTGCGCCGGATCCCGTGGTCGGCGGTCGGACCGTGCACGCAACAACGCGCTCGTGGACACGGCCGGATCGAGACCCGCACGATCAGCGTGGTCGCCCTGGATCCGTGTCCGGACGGCGGGGGCGAGTTCTTCCCGCACGCCGCTCAGGCGATCAGAGTGATCCGTCGGCGCCGCCCGCTGCGACCCGGCGGGCGCTGGAGGGTGGTCACCGTCTACGCGATCACCAGCCTGGGCGGCGCGGACGCTGATCCGGCGCTGCTCGCCGGCTGGATCCGCGGGCACTGGGGCATCGAGAACCGGCTGCACTGAGCCTTTTTCAACCTGACCAGCGAGCTTCTGCGTCAGGAGATCGCGAAGGTTGCAGCGCAACTGCTCTGACCACAGCTGCACAGGTCACCGGCTCGCCAGCTCGGCGTCTGCACCCACACAACCAGGCCCCTGAGCTGCCGGAACGGCAGGTTGAAAAAGGCTCACTGGGTCCGCGATGTCTCCTTCGACGAGGACCGATCAGCAGTGCGTACCGGCGCCGGGCCACAGACCATGGCCGCGCTGCGGAACCTGGCCATCACCGCGCTACGCCTGGACGGGGTCACCAACATCGCCGCCGCACTGCGCCACCACGCCCGCGACGCCTCCCGGGCCCTGCACACCTACAAGATCACGTGACTTTGCCGGGACCCTGGGTTCACGCCTACAACCTGATCTTCTCAAACACGCTCTGAGAACACCTCAGTGACCAGGCGACCCGGCAACCAGCCAGAGACCTACAGGGCAGCGACACACCCCCGCTAAGTTACTGACCAGTTGTCCCGAGTCAGGCCTGGCTTTGCCAACCCTCTGCTCTGGACAGCACCCGTGACCTGCTGACCTGGATGGTTACGAATCTGCCCGACGCTCACGCACGAGTAATTTGAACGAGGCCACCCAGAGGTACTCGATCGGGCCGCGACGACGCCAGCGAAGCCACAGCGCGGCGAACGCCAGTAGAATTCCCGAGATTGCCGCGAACACGGCATAGGTACCGAGTACCGGGTCCACAGTACGCACTACATTGCTCTGGAAAATGGTTCGTTCGAGCACGACGCCGAGGACGTTCTGGAGTAGGTAACAGCTGAGTGCCATCGTCCCGACTCGGCCGAGTGCGTGGGCGAATCGGCCGGGAGCTCGGTGCTGATAGAATTGGGCGACCGCCGCCAGGATACCGAGAGCGACCAGCGGGGCGGTACCGTAGCGGGAGTAGCTACTAAGGGTGCCGCCGTCATAAGTGCCGAGTACGAAGTCCACCGGCAGTGCGACCACCAGTCCGATGACGATGAGCCATCGGCGCAGCTGAACGCCCTCCGTCCTGAAGATCCCGGCCCGGTAGAGCTTCCCGCCGAGCAGGAACAGCGGAATCCCCATCAGCAGGATCGTGGAGAACTCAGAGTATATTGTGAAAGCGTTGCCGATATTGCGGATGTTTGAGTTGACCAGCGACCAGTAGCCGCCGTCTTCGGTGGGGACGCGGGCGGCCCGGGACAGCTCCGGGAGCGATAGCGCCTCGCCCCTGGGGGGCACCGTGAGCGAGGATGTGAGGACGAGCACGGTCAGGTGCAGTGCGAAGAACACACTGATCAGCCACCATTGCACTCGATCGCTAGTCAGGAGCAGGAACGCGACGAGTAGGCCAGTGACCGCGTAGGCCCGTAGGACATCGAATTGGACCACAAAGACGTAGTTGATGAGTCCGTCGAGGAAGAGCAGCCCGGCGCGGACTGGGTAGGTCCCTGGCCAGGTCCGTCCGCCCCGGAGAGCGGACTGGCGCTGGATCTCCAGCCCGATCCCGAACATGATCGTCAGCAGGCCGAGGAACTTGCCGTTTGGCAGCCACTGGGAAACCTCGCCGATCCAGTCTGGGAGGAGAGGGGTGGCTGCAGAGCCGACGTTGATCGTAAAGATCCAGATATTGCTGGCAAGGGTACCGACAATCGCGATCCCACGCAGCACATCCAGGGTCTCGATCCGGTCGTCACTAGACACGTTGGGCATACCGAATCACTGGCGCGGTAGTCGGGCAATATGGGGTCCCCGCGGCTCAAGGGCCACGGGAGTCGGACTCCTCACAGGTAGCTCCTCGTGCGGAAGGGGTCGACACCGAACAGGCCGGGCCCTCTCGGGTGGTCTGGGATGCCCCAACCGGGGTTTTCAGGTGTGGTCCTGGGTCCTGTCTGCACATTCGCGGTCTCGGTGTCCTGGACGTTGCCGAGCTTTACCGGGACCTGGCGGGCGTTGCTACCGATGGTCAGTGTGACTTGCTGGCCAGGGGTGAAGTTCCCGACCCGCGCGATCAAATCCTCAAAGTCGGCGACCGGATAGTTGTCGATCTTGGTGATAACGTCGCCGGTCTTCACGCCCGCGGTCGCAGCCGGGGTCCCGGACTGGACCGTGTCGACTCGTGCGCCGCCAGCTTCACTGCTCGTTTCAGCTTTGTTGCTGGTGCTGTTCTCGGCGTGGCGGGCGGGCGACGCTGTGCCTTGAACTCCCAGTTGAGGCTTGGTCGCGACCCCGCTAGACATGAGTTCCTGAGCGACCCGCTTGGCGGTGTTCACCGGCACCGCGAAGCCGAGCCCGATCGAGCCGGGGCTACGCCCTGTTGTGGCTATCGCGGAGTTGATCCCGATGACTTGGCCGGCAAGGTTCACCAGCGGGCCGCCCGAGTTACCCCGGTTGATTGGGGCATCGGTCTGCAGCCCATTATAGACGACCCGAGTACCGCCGCCATCACCTGCGGTGACAGTCCGGTTCAAGGCCGACACGATGCCCGCGGTGACGGTACCGGACAGACCCTGCGGCGAGCCGGTGGCAACAACCTGCTGGCCGACCTGGACACTGCTGGCCTCACCGAACGTGGCGGCCTTCAGGTTCGACGCTCCTAAAAGACGGATAACAGCCAGGTCGTAGCTCGGGGAGGTACCGACGACCTTTGCACGGTAGCGGGTGCCGTCGGCGGTCGACACGCTGATCTCGCTGCCGGCGCGGGTAAGGAGGTGGTTGTTGGTGAGGACCGCGCCGTCACTGGTGAGGACCACCCCCGATCCCTCGATCGTGCCCTGAGCCGCGCGGACTCTGATGTCGACGGTGCTGGGAGCGATCGCGGCGGCTGCGCCAGCGATTGTGCCATTCCCAACCTGGGCTGAAGCGCCGGAGTTGGCGACGCTCGACAGCGGTGCCGACCCTGTCGTACCGAGGGCGGCATAGGCACCACCGAAACCGGCACCCCCACCGATCAGACCGGCAGCCACCATCACTGCGACCAGCCCGGCGCCGAAACGGCGGGGCAGCTTGAAGGCCGGTACTGGCGTCGGGGAAAGCGGATACACCGAGTTCGGCGGGCTGCCCAAGTTCTGTGTCGAGCCCGCAGGACTCGCAGAAACTTCGCGCCGCGGTGGCTGATCTGAAAACGTCTCGCAGCCGGTATCGACTCCAGATGTCACCCCCAGCTCGCCACCATCGCCATGCACAGAACAATCCCCGGGCACCCTCGGACCAGACCGATCAGAAGCCACAGCTTCATCCCTGGTAGAGGTCCGTCCGTCAGCTCGTCTCCAGAGCCCAGCCCATACTCGGTTCATAGTCTGACTGTGCGACATGACCCTGAAACAAACCTGTGACCACACCAGAAATCTCCCGAGGACCCGCCGGACACCCAGGGTCCCGGCAAAGTCACGTGATCCTGTAACTGGTCAGGGTACGGAGGGCGTCGCGGGCGTGCTGGCGTAGCGCGGCGGCGACGTTGGTGACCCCGGCCAGCCGTAGCGCGGTGATGGCCGGGTTCCGCAGCGCGGCCATGATCTGCGGCCCGGCCGCTGTTCGCACTGCCGAGCGGTCCTCGTCGAAGGACACGTCGCGGACCCAGTGCAGTCCAGGGGGTCGGCAAAGTCAGATGATCTTGAGTAGTCGGAGGGGGCGCAGCGCGTCGCGGCTGTGATGTCGTACTGCGGCGGCGATGTTGGTGGCTCCGGCGAGGCGGTGCAGGCTGATCACCAGGTTCCGGAGCGAGGCCATGACCTGGGGTCCGGCAACGGTTCGGATGGTGGAGTGGTCCTCGGCGAAGGTGACGTCGCGGACCCAGTGCAGCGCGTTCTCGATCTGCCAGTGGCCGCGGATCCATGCGGCGAGCTCGTCGGGGCGGGCCTGATGCGGGCCCAGGTCGGTGATCGCGTAGACGGTCTCGGTGTGCCACCGCCCGCGCCGTCCCGACCGCGCGCTCGCGGGCTGGGTCTTGCGGGTGATCTGCAAGGCTTGGCGGGCATGCGGGAACTCGATCCCGGCCGCGATCGTGACCACGCGGGTGGTTCGGATCTCGCGACGGCCGTGCGAGGTCTCGACGCTGCGGTGGTCTGGCTCGCTCCCGCGCCAGGGCAGCCCCGCGAGTTGACGGCGCAGCCGGGGCGTGCTGGGCCCAGACCACCTCCCGGGCCCGCGCCCGCCCCGCCGCGATCGAGGACAACCGGCGCTCGTCGAGCTTGTCGAGCAGTCGCCAGCAGGTCGAGTCCGATGCCACCGACCCGAACACCGCGCCCTGATCGGCCAGGACCGCGATCTCGCAGATCCTCGTGGCCCCGTCGGCGACCGCGACGGCCAGATCGACCAGCACCCGCCCCGGATCATGACGCGCCCGAGCTCGTCGCAGCGGTGCGAGCGCGGTCGAGAGTTCACTGGCCAACGTGGTCCGGTCGGCGACATCGGCCAGCAGACGCGACCCGACGTGCGACACCACCCCAGCGCCGTCGGCGGTCACGATGACCGGTGGGCGCGTGCTTGTAGTCTGCACTCGGAAAGTGCCTCCTCGACCATGGCGGACAGGGCTTCGACACCCGCTGTCTTACCTGGTCACGAGGCACTTTCTTCAGTTGGGGTCGGAGATCACCGGCACAACCCGTGAAGAGTCCGGGCTAGAGATATCACGAACTGCGGCTGGAGTACTAGACCGGTCTTCGGCCTGTCGTGAGCGGCGATGTGGATCCCGACCGGCGACCACCGACACCGATCGAGACCGCGCTCATCACTGCGTCGCTACCGCCGATCACGGTGCCGGGACCGCGGCACACCCCGTCACCGTTTCTGCAGGCGCGGCCCGGGCGAGCCCGCCGCCTCCACCCACGCTCGGCCGATACAGCCGCCGGCCGCTGTTGTCCGTCCCGATCGCGCGGAATGTCCCCTCATGTTTGCCCTTCGGTAACCGCACTGCCCGGGACGGGGCATGCCGACCCGAGAGTCTTCGAACGTCCGCCCGAGCGTGCAGACCGTGCGCGGCGGACCGAAAGGGTGATCATGAGGTCGTTTCATCGTCGTGGCGTCGTCGCTTTGATCGGCGTCGCGCTGCTGGGCCTGGCGGCCTGCGGACAGAGCGCTGCCGACAACTCGGCCGCCGGCGACACGCTGGTGTTCGCCGCGGTGCCCTCGGAGGAGTCGACGAGCCTGCAGCAGAGCTTTGCACCGATCATCTCCATGCTTGAGCAGGAGACCGGAACGACCATCGAGTTTCAGAACGCCACCGACTACGCCGCCGTCGTCGAGGGCATGCGGGCTGGGCAGATCGACATAGCTATGTACGGCCCGTTCTCCTATGTACTCGCTAAGGAGCAGGATCCGGAGATCGCCGCGGTCGCCGCCGTGATCGACGAGGCTGGTGGCCAGCCGGGCTATGTCTCCTACGGGATCACCCGGCCCGAGACCGGTATCAGCGATCTGGCCGGGTTCGCCGGGCGCACCGTGTGCTTTGTAGACCCGAACTCGACCTCGGGTTACCTGTACCCGACCGCCGGGTTGATCGAGGCGGGCGTCGACGTGCAGGACGGCCTGACACCGGTCTTCGCAGGCGGACACGACGCCTCCGCCCTGGCAGTCGCCAGCGGCCAGTGCGACGCGGGCTTCGCCTTCGACTCCATCATCGACACCCAGCTGGTCGAATCCGGGCAGCTGCGCCCCGGGCAGGTGCAGACCGTGTGGCGCTCCGAGACGATTGCGGGCTCGCCGATCGCACTGGCCTCGGGCATGGCACCCGAGCTGCGAGACCGCATCGGCCGGGCGCTGGTCGAGCGCGGCAACGTCGACCGGCTTACGGCGGAAGGATTCTGCGCCTCCGCGGACGACTGCGAGGTCGGCGAGGCGGACAGCTGGGGTTACGCGCCCGTCGACGACACCCTCTACGACGGTGTCCGACGGGTCTGCGACATCACCCGCGCCGAGTCCTGCACGAGTCTGGGCTGAGCCCCGGTGCCCACCACCAGGAACACCGCCGCACCGGTGCACCACGACCACGCTTCCGCGCTGGAGCTTAAGGGGCTCACCAAACACTTCGCCCCCGGCGTACGCGCACTCGACGACGTCTCGATCACCGTGCGGCCCGGGGAGAACGTCGTCCTGCTCGGACTCTCGGGTTCGGGCAAGTCCACGCTGCTGCGCCATCTCAACGGCCTGCACCGCCCCACGTCCGGGACCGTCCAAGTTCTGGGCATCGACGTCGCCACGGCCAGTGCCGCCGCGTTGCGGATGTTGCGGACCCGTATCGGGTTCGTGTTCCAACAGTTCCACCTGGTCGGCAGCGTCTCGGTGCTGGAGAACGTGTGCACCGGCGCACTCGGCGAACTGCGCGGGCCCCGGCTCGGGCTGATCACCTACCCGCGGCGGATCCGGCGGGCCGCCCTGGAACAACTCGACCGGGTCGGCCTGGCCGACCAGCGCTTCCAACGGGCCGACACGCTCTCCGGCGGTCAGCAACAGCGAGTCGCAGTGGCCAGAGCGCTGCTGCAGCGACCCCGGATCCTGCTCGCCGACGAGCCGGTCGCCTCACTCGATCCCGAGTCCTCAGCGCAGATCATGCACCTCATCGCCGACATCAGTCGAGAGGACGGATTAACCGTGCTGTGCAGCCTGCACCAGATCGAGGTGGCGCTGTCGTTCGGCGGCCGCATCGTCGGCCTGCACGCAGGCCGGGTCGTGCTGGACCGGCCTGCGGCCGAGATGGACCGATCCGAGGCGATGGCGGTCTACGGCGGGCCGGCCGAACGCACACCCGCTTCGGCGACAGCGGCCCGGTGAGCGTGACCGAGGGTCGTCCGGGCGCCGGCTCCACGAGGACACTTCCCCGCCCGGGCAGCTCCGGGACCGCGGTAACCCTGGTGCTGCTGTCTCTTTTCGCCGCGGCAATCTGGGCGACCGCCGAGCTCCGGCTGAACCTCGCCACACTCGTCGACAGCGTCGGCAATGCCGCGGACTTCCTGTCTCGCACTATTCCGCTCGACTTCCCACCCCTGGGTGAAGTGGTGCTGCTCAGCGCCGAGACCTTGGCCGTCGTGGTGAGTGCGACGCTGCTCGCGGTGTTGCTGAGCGTGCCGGTGGCGGTGCTGGCCGCAGCCAACACGACACCGGGTCGCAGTGCCCGCTACGGCGCCCGCGCGGTGATCGTCGTGGCTCGCGCCGTGCCCGACGTTGTGCTGGCTATCGTGTTTTTCCGAGTGTTCGGCCTCGGCGGACTGGCCGGCGTGCTGGCGATGGGCCTGCACTCGGTCGGCATGGTCGGCAAGCTCTACGCCGACGCGATCGAGCAGATCGACGAGGGACCGCGCACCGCGGTCCGCTCCACCGGAGCCCGCGGCCTGCAGGAGCTGGTATCCGGCGTGCTGCCCCAGGTCCTCCCGGCCCTGGTGGCGACCGCGCTGCACCGCTTCGACATCAACCTGCGCATCTCGGTGCTGCTCGGATTCGTCGGGGTCGGAGGGCTCGGCTTCGAGATCGCCGGAGCGTTGCGCCGGCTTGACTACCAGCGCGGAATGGCGCTCGCGCTGATCGTCCTGATGCTGTGCATCGCCGCGGAACTGCTGTCTGGGGCGGTCCGTAGAGCACTGCTCGGCACCGGCGACGGCACAGCCCGCAGCCCCGGGCCGATCGGCCGCCGACTGGGCCGGATCCGCGCGGACCTGCATCGCGCGCCGGGCGCCGGGCGCCGGGCCACGCCAGGAGCCCACGCACCAGGTGCGACGGTCCCGCCTTGGTCGGCTCCTCGGGTACGCGGCGCGGGATACGCAGTGCTGACCGCTGCGGTAGTGGCGGTCTCGGTGTGGGGCGCGGACTTGTCCCCGTGGGAGGCATTCGCCGGACTGACGAGAACCGTCGACACGCTTGGCCTGTTCTGGCCCCCGACTGCCGGCGGGATACTGTCCGACCTGCTCGCCGAACTGCTGGTCACTGTGCAGATCGCGCTCGCCGCCACACTGATCGGCGCCGTGCTGGCGCTGCCCATCGGGTGCCTCGCGGCCCGCAACGTCGCGCCGGCGCCCTGGATGTCGGCGACGTTCCGATTCGTCGTCGTCGTGGTCCGCGGGCTCCCCGAGCTCGTGCTTGCGATCGTGTTCGTCGTGATCACCGGACTCGGGCCGGCCGCGGGCGCATTCGCACTCTCGATCGGGGCGGTCGGACTGCTCGGCAAACTCGTGGCTGACTCGCTGGAGGAAACCGACGTGCACGTACAGCAGGCAGTCCGCGCGGCCGGCGCGAGCCGAGTACAAGTGTTCACCGCTGTCACGCTGCCGCAGGCAGCGCCGGCTTTCGTGGCGCACCTGCTCTACCAGCTCGACGTCAACATCCGCTCCGCGACGCTACTCGGCATCGTCGGCGCCGGCGGGATCGGCTTTTACCTGCTCAACGCCTCACGCGTCCTTGAGTTCGGGGTCGTGACCACCGTGACGCTGATGATCTTCGTGGTGGTCATGCTGGTGGAGCTGCTCGCCCTATGGCTGCGCCGCCGAGTCGCCTGACCACGGCAGCAGAACCTCGACAACCGACTCGGCCGTTCACCGGCATGTTCCCCGGTATCGTCCGCCGCGCGGTTGTCCAGACAAGACCGGACGGCACCGTCGTAGCTGTGACGGCAGGCAAGTACCTGAAGATCGCAGACGGGCTGGCGGCCGAGCTCGTCGGGGCCCCGCCCGGCAGCCGGGTGCTGGGGGAGTACGCCATCGCCCGGCTGACTCGCCGTCGGTCGCGCGGCCGCCCGCGCCGCGCTGCAGGAGCTCGAACGCCGATCGCTGGTGCGGCGCCTCTAAGAGCGTGTTTGAGAAGATCCGGTTGTAGGCGTGAACCTGCGTCGTTGCTGCCGCGTGGCGGCGGGCATGGGCTTTGTTGACATCCTTCTGGAAACTCGACAGCTTCCGGAACCGGCCGGTGTCTGGATCCTTGCGACGCCGCCGCTGCGGGACCGCCACCGTGGGTCCGGCGCCTTGGTAGGCGGTGTCGGCCGCCGCGGGGATCTCGTGCTCGGCGAGAGCGTCGATGATCCCGTGCTCGCGGGCGGCGCCCATGTCGTGCCGGGCCCCGGGCAACGGCGGGGAGATCCACACCAGCCGGCCGACGGGGTCAGCGATGACCTGCACGTTCAACCCATGGGCTTTGTGCTTGCCCGAGTAGAACGCGCGGTCGTACCCGGACGCCATGCCGACTCGGTCGATGCGCAGCAGGGTGCCGTCGAGGATGACGAACGCCTTGCGCTTGGCGACCTCGATCGCCTGCTCGAGCGTGGGCGCCTGGGCAGCGAGCAGGTCGAGGGCCTCCCGGATGTAGCGATAGACGGTCGAGGTGCCGATCGTGAAGCCGCAGGCCAGGTCCGCATCAGGGCCGCGGCAAAGTCGTAGTGGGTAGCGACTGAGCTGGGGCGACACGCCGGGCCGAGATGCGGGTGCGGGCACGACCCTGTTGGTGATCATGAGGTTGTCGAAGCCTTGATCACTGAGCCTTTTTCAACCTGACCAGCGAGCTTCTGCGTCAGGAGATCGCGAAGGTTGCAGCGCAACTGCTCTGACCACAGCTGCACAGGTCACCGGCTCGCCAGCTCGGCGTCTGCACCCACACAACCAGGCCCCTGAGCTGCCGGAACGGCAGGTTGAAAAAGGCTCATTGCTTCGAAGGCAACACCGCCGAGACCAGGACCCTGCTCCCGGTTCTCGAGGCGTTCCAGGAACGTCACGGTGCCACCGACGTGGTCGTGGTCGCCGACCCCGGGATGCTCTCGGCAGCGAACCTGAACGCGATCGAGGACGCCGGGTGCTCGTTCATCGTGGGGTCGCGGATCAGCAAGGCCCCCTACGACCTGGCCGCGCACTTCGAACACCACGGCAACGCGTTCGCCAACGGCCAGGTCCTCGAATCGGCCCGCGTCATGGGCGCAGGGAAAGCGGCCCGTAGCCGGCGGGTGGTCTACCAGTGGCTGTTCAAGCGCCACAAGCGCGACGACCGGGCCATCAACGCCATGGTCGACCGGGCCGAGAAGGTCGCCGACGGGAAGCGGCCACTGAAGAAGGACCGGTTCGTGCGCCTCGACGGCGCTGACGCGGGGGTGGACTGGGACCTGGTCGAACGGGCCCGCCAGCTCGCCGGGTTGAAGGGCTACGTCACCAACCTGCCCGTCTCCACGATGGACGGAACCGAGGTGATCGCCGCTTACCACGATCTGTGGCAGGTCGAGAGCAGCTTCCGGATGGCCAAGACCGACCTGCGGGCACGGCCGATCTTTCACTACCAGCGCGAGGCGATCGAGGCGCACCTGACCGTCGTGTTCGCCGCCCTCGCTGTCAGCCGCCACTTGCAGGACGCCACCGGTGTGTCGATCAAGAGGCTGGTCCGGACGCTTCGACCTCTGCGAACCGTCCGCGTCGAGGTCAACGGCCACCCGATCACCGCGGTCCCACAGATCAATGGCGACGCCCGCGCAGTTCTCGACCGACTACCCCCGATCACCGCGCCGGGGCACTAACACCTGTGCAAGTCAGGTCAGAGCACGTCCTGCAGGTCTTCGAGCAGATCGGCTTACGGCTTCAAGCCGACGATCCGCTTGCTCAGCCCGCCGTCCTCGAACAGGAGCAGTGTCGGGAGCGACTGGATCCGGAGGAAGCGGGGCGCGTTCGGGTTCTGGTCGATGTCGAGCTTGGCGACGGTGATCTTCTCGCTGTTCTCGGCCGCGACCTCCTCGAGGATCCGGTTGTACGCCTGGCATGGTCCGCACCAGTTCGCTGAGAGCGTGTTTGAGAAGATCAGGTTGTAGGCGTGAACCTGCGTCGTTGCTGCCGCGTGGCGGGTCCGCCGCGGGCGAGGCGGCGGGTCATGGTGTTGATCGCGGCCCAGCGGATCATGGCTTCGGAGGTGGCCGGGTGGCGTTCGTAGTCGCGGGCCAGCCGGCGGTGGGCGGTCAGCCACGCCAGGCTGCGTTCGACCGCCCACCGGCGCGGGATGACCACGAAACCTCGCTGGCCTGCGGGTTTACGCACGATCTCGATCGTTGTGCGCAGGAAGGTCTGTGCCCAGTCGACCAGGCGTCCGGCGAAGCCGGCGTCGGCGAAGATGAACCGCACCGCGGTGGCCAGGTAGGCGCCGAGCAGCGCGGTCTTCGCGCCGTCACGGTCCTGGCGCCCGGCCGAGCAGACCATCACCGTCAGCAGCAACCCGAGTGTGTCGGTGACGATGAACCGCTTCCGGCCGTTGACCTTCTTCCCGGCATCGTAGCCGCGCGACTGGGTGCCGACGGTGTCGGACCCTTTGACGCTCTGGGAGTCGATGATCCCCGCGCTCGGCTCGGGATCACGCCCTTCGGCCACCCGACCTGCCCGCGCACGATGGGCAGGATCTTCTCGGTGACCCGCTGCCGCTCCCACCGGTTGAAGTACCAGTACACCCTCTGCCAGGGCGGGAAGTCCGCCGGTAGCGCCCGCCACGCGCATCCGGCCCGGACCACGTAGAGGATCGCATCCACCACGTCACGACGCGGATGCTTCTCCGGGCGCCCTCCGGTCTCCGGCGCGGGCAACAAAAGCTCGACCACCGCCCACTGCTCGTCACTGGTGTCCGACGGGTACCGCCTACGACGTCGAGTCATCACCACCCACAGTGGATCACCACGGGCCTGTGGTCACGCAGACACGCCAACCCTTCTCAAACACACTCTCAGCGAGGACTGCGAAGCGCCAGATGTTGCTGGCGCTCTGCGAAATGGATTCTGGCGCACTTTGCGTGATCGGCGGTGTCCTGGTCAGTTCGCGTGGAGGACACGGGTGCGGAGGAGGTCGAAGTTGGCGCGTCCGAACATCTGCCGCTTCAGCATTTTGATCTTGTTGACGGTGCCCTCGACCCGGCCGGAGCTGTGCTCGAGGGTCAGACCGGCGCGGACGGCGTCGTAGTCACGGCGCAGCCCGGTGGTGAACCGGTGTAGCTCGGGCAGGTCGGTGGTCTCGACCGCGGCCAGCCAGTCGTCGCCGGGGCCTTCGAGGCCTGGCCGTAGGCGGTCTCCTCGGCCGAGAGCGGCCCGCCGTCGAGGTCGGTGACGGGTACCAGCCCGCCCGCCGCGACCGCGGCGGTGAGTTCGCGGGGCTGGCAATCGGACACGGTCAGTGACGGTAGCGGGCCGGTCCGGCTCCACCTGGGACCCGCGCCGTGGCGACGCCGTACCGGCGTCGTCACGGAGGCGGGCGCCTCAGTAAGGGCTCGAACTGCGCTGGTCGATGACCCGGGCCGGTCGAGGTAGGTCTCGACGACGTCGGCGCCGGGCTCGGCGCGCAGCCAGGCCAGCACCGCGGAGGCATCCAGCGCTGCGGGGCCGGCGCCGGGGAGTCCGCCCCGCCGGGGTCTACTCGGCTCCGGCGCGCAGCGCCTCCGCGATCTTCTCGATGTCGGCGAGCTGCCCGGTGGCCACGGCGAGCACCAAGCCCACAGCGTCGTCGTTGTAGATCGTGAGCCGCTCGTTGTTGAGCCGCAGGAAAGCGTAGGTCGCCGCGAGCGCGGTCCGCTTGTTGCCGTCCACGAACGCGTGGTTGGTGGCGAGGGACTGGAGTAGTGCGGCGGCCTTCGTCCAGACGTCGGGGTAGGCGTCCTGCCCGAACGCGGACGCCTGCGGCCGGTACAGGGCGGACTCGACGAGGCCCCAGTCCCGGACGTGGAGCTGCCCGTGCTCGACGGCGAGGCGGCCGTAGTAGAGGAGCTGCTCCGTCGTCAGGTAGCGGGTCACAGGTCAGCGAGGCGCCGGAACGCCGGGCCGTACTCGCGGAGCATGTCCGCGGCGATGGCCTGGTCATCCTCGGACACGCCGATGGGCCCGCCGTCCTGGTCGGCGGCGATGTCCTCGCTGTCCTGCCGGGGCTGAGGGAAGAATCCCTGGCGCTCGCTGGCCGCAGCTGTCTCGTCGCGGGGGGTGCGGTCGGTCCGGGCCATGCGGAAAGAGTACAGCTGCACGACGACACCCCCCCAGCCCGGTTTGTTGGGTGAGGGCCGTGCCGTTGCTGCTCAGGCGCCGTGGCGGCGGCCGCCGAGACCTCAGTCGTTCAGATCCCGGACGACGATCCGGCGGAGCAGCAGGAGCCGCAGCGCGCCCACCACCACGATGATCAGCGCGAGAGTGGTGCCGCCGTTGACGGCCGCCGCCGTCCAGGCGTGGTCGAAGCGGTCGTAGCCGCCGAACAGGCGTATCCCCAGCAGCGCCCCAGGCCAGGACTGTGTAGTAGATCCAGCCCTTCAGCTCGCGCAGGAGGGTGACGATGTCCAGGGCCCGGTGGATCCCGATCCGGACGGTCTCCGGCCGGTCGTGGCGCGGTGCGCTGGCCACGGTCAGGACTCGCAGTCGGCGATGTCGTGGGTGGAGAGCAGGTCGGCGCCGTCGAGGTCGAGCGTCCAGAACCGCTCGTGCGGGGCACCCCACTGCGCGGCCGAGGCACAGCACCAGCAGCGCTGGACCGCGAACAGCTCACCCGCGGTGAGCCGGTGCCGGCGGGCGAAGACCTCGTCCACCGCGGTGTGCGGATCGGGCCGGAGCGACCGCGGGGTCCCGGCGGTACCGGACCGGTCCGGCAGGGTAGTGCGCAGCGAGCAGGTGGCGGTGTCGTGGCGGGCGAAGAAGCCGGGGTCGTCGTCCCAGAACCGGTCGGGGGCGACGGCCGGCATCCGGACCGCGCTGGCGCAGATCCAGACATCAGCGAGGGTCCGCAGGACGTCGGCGGGCAACAGGTGGCGGTGCACCCACAGCTCGCTCAGGTCGGCGGGAAGCGACGCCGGGCGCGCGGGGTAGACGGTCGATCCGTGCGGTGTGGACATGTCCGTGCTCCCTGCCTCGTTGAGCGAACGGGTGCGGTGCCGGTGCCCGGGGTCTACCGGATGGGTACGACAGTCACGCCGACGTCGAGGGCGGTCCAGGCGGTGTCGGCGGTGATCGCCGGGCCGTCGAGGCGGGTGGCCAGGGCCAGGCAGCATCGGTCGCCCAGGGACAGCCCGGCCGCGCGGGTGGCCGGCCACAGGGTCGCCGCGGTGACGGCGTCGGCGGCGGTGACCGGTTCGGCGCGGATCCCCAGGGTCCGCAGCTGGCGCAGGGTGCGGTCGGCGTCGACGCCGCGCTGGGCCAGCTTCTGGTAGACCTCCGAGAGGTTCACCGCCGAGAGCACCGCCGCGTCGAGGTAGGTCTCGACGACCTCGGCGCCGGGCTCGGCGCGCAGCCAGGCCAGCACCGCGGAGGCATCCAGGACCGCAGGGCCAGAGACCGAGCCAGGGATCGAGCCGGGGGCCGGGTCGGGGGCAGCGGAGCCCGCTTCGTCGCCTGCGCTCACCGGGCGTCCTCGGCGGCCGCGTCGGCGCGGCGCTCGGCGAGCAGCTCGTCGGTGACCGAGACCGCCGGGTCGCCCTGCCAGGCCTCGGCGATCTCCCGGCGCATCCGCGCGACCAGCTGGGCGCGGGACTCCATCACCACCCGCCCGTCCTCGACCGACAGCAGCAACGTCGACCCGGCGGCCAGGCCCAGATCACGACGGACCTGGGCCGGGATCAGGATCCGGCCGTCCCGGTTGACAACCACCTCGACCCGGTCAGGCTCGCCGATCTGCTCTGTCATACTAGCCCGGGGCTTTCATCGCGGTTCGCCGAGCGGGGCGTGTCAGAAGGCTGGAGGGTGCCACTGACCAGCAAGGATGGGGATTGCTGAGGTCCCGTATCCGCGCGAATCAGGAGCACCCTCCAGGTGAAGAAGGCTATCGGGTTCTACTCGTGCCCGGACATCGACACGGCCGCGACAGCGGTGGTGTCGCATGCCGGGACGAGGCTGCTGACCGAGACCATCGGCAAGGTCGGGCTCGACCACGCTCTGTCGCAGGCGTTGGAACCGTGGCGGCCGCGGTTGGCGGTGCACGACCCGGCGAAGGTCCTGCTCGATCTCGCGTTGACGCTGGCCGCCGGCGGGGACTGCCTGTCCGACATCGCGCTGTTGCGTGCGGAGCCCGCTCTGTTCGGTCCGGTGGCCTCAGACCCGACGGTCTCCCGCACGGTAGATCGCCTCGCCGCCGACTCGACCGCGGTGTTGGCGGCGATCGATGCCGCCCGCGCCACGGCTCGGGCGAAGGTGTGGGCGCTGGCCGGTTCCGCCGCTCCCGACCACCAGACGGACGCGGCGAACCCGCTGGTCATCGACGTGGATGCCACCCTGATCACCGCCCACTCGGACAAGCAGGGCGCCGCACCGACGTTCAAGAAGGGCTTCGGGCACCATCCGTTGTGGGCGTTCTGCGACCACGGCGCGGCCGGGACCGGTGAGCCTCTCGCGGCGCTGCTACGCCCCGGGAACGCCGGGTCGAACACCGCCACCGACCACGTCACCGTCATCCGGGCGGCGCTGCGCCAGCTCCCCGACCACCGCCCGGGCAACCGTCCCGGCCGCAAAGTTCTGATCCGGGTCGACGGCGCAGGTGCCTCGCATGAGCTCCTCGACTGGCTGGCCGGGCAGCGTCTGTCCTATTCAGTCGGCTTCGGGCTGTCCCAGGCTCTGGTCGACCAGCTCGCCGCGCTCCCGGCCACGGACTGGCAGACCGCGCTCGATGCCGACCGCGAGCCCCGTCCCGGAGCCTGGGTCATCGAGGCGACCGGCCTGATGAACTTGACCTCCTGGCCGAAAGGGATGCGGGTGATCGTCCGCCGCGAGCGCCCGCACCCCGGCGCGCAGCTACGGATCACCGACCCGGACGGGTTGCGCTACACCGCATTCGCCACCAACACACACCCCGGTGGAGCGGGCCGCCAACTCGCCGACCTCGAGCTACGACACCGCCGCCGGGCCCGCGCCGAGGACCGCATCCGGGCGGCGAAGGACACCGGGCTGACCAACCTGCCCTTGCACGAGCTCGACCAGAACCGGATCTGGCAGGCCGTTGTCGCGCTCGCCTGCGAGGTCACCGCCTGGGCGCAGATGCTCGCCTACACCGACCACCCGGCGCGGCGCTGGGAACCGAAACGACTCCGGCTGCGGCTGTTCTCCCAGCCCGCACAGCGAGCCCGGCACGCCCGCCGAACCGTCCTGCACCTGCCCGCCCACGCACCCTGAGCCAGGCTGCTCTGCGAAGGCCTCGCCCGGCTGCGCGCACTCGCCGTCCCCGGCTGAGCCCGACCCCGCCGTCACGACGACCCAGGACCCCGACCGGACCAGTGGAAACCGGCGCCCACCCGAGCGACCTCGGCTGAACTGTCACACCCGCCAGGCAGAATCAGCGCCACCACACCGACGAGCACCGGTGTCGATCAAGCCGGGACTGCCCGACGAAAGATCCGGGCTAGTGAGCCTTTGCCAACCTGGTGTTGGGGCTGGTCAGAGCCTGTGCGGCGTGGCGTGCCCTCGAATGGGTGAAGCTCCTGGTAGACGGGCGATTGCTGAGATCGAAACCGTCCGACCAGGAGCTTCAAGGTGCTGTCCTACCCGTCCGGGATGACCGTGTCCAGCCGTGCCCTGCACGTACTCTCTGACGCGCTGCGCGCGCACCGCAACCAGCGGGCGACCCGGTGGCGGAAGCTGACGTGCGGCCGCCAGGCCCTGCTCGTGGTCGCCCACCTGCGCAAGGGCGAGACCTACACCGACCTCGCCTGCGGTTTCCGGGTCGGGACCTCGACGGTCTACCGCTACCTGCGCGAGGCGATCGAGCTGCTCGCGGCGATGGCCCCGACCCTGGAGCAGGCGATCGACGTCGCCATCGGGAAAGCGTTCGTCATCCTCGACGGCACCCTGCTGCGCATCGACCGCGTCGGGATGGCCTCGGGCTATGACCGCGGGTTCTACTCCGGCAAGCACAAGTGCCACGGACTCAACGTCCAGGTCATCGCCGACCCCGCCGGCCGGCTGGTGTGGATCTCCCCGCCGCTTCCCGGAGCCCGCCACGACATAGGCGCCGCCCGCGAGCACGGCATCATCGACGCCCTGACCGAGCACCGGATCCGGGCGGCTGCCGACACCGCATATCAGGGCGCCGGCCCGACGGTCGCGGTCCCGCACCGGCGGCGACGCAAGGACCCCGACACCGGCCGGTTCCGCCCGCTGTCGCACAACCAGCGCGAGGTCAACGCCGCTCACTCACGCCGCCGCGGACCCGGTGAGCGGGTCAACGCCGAGCTGAAGAACTGGAAGATCCTGCGCAAGATCCGCTCCAGCCCGAACCGGGCCGGACAGCTCATCGCCGCAGTTCAGACCCTCATGATCGTCAACACCTGACCAGGTTGGCAAAGGCTCAGTGAGAAAACGGGTCTGTAACAGGAACGGTGGTTCCGGCGTTGTTGGTTAGTAGTGCTCGGCGGACGGCCAGCGGTCACCGAACGTGATCGCGAAGGCGTTGATCACCGGCTTCCATCGGATCGTCCACCGTGCGCGGCCTCGCCCGGTCGGGTCGAGGCTGCGGGTCACAAGGTACAGGCATTTCAACGCGGCCGCCTCGCTGGGGAAATGCCCTCGCGCCCGTACCGCTCGGCGGTAGCGGGCGTTGAGTGATTCGATCGCGTTCGTCGAACACAACACGGCACGGATCTCGGCATCGTAGTCGAGGAACGGAACGAACTCGGTCCAGGCGTTGCGCCACAACCGGATCATCGCCGGATAAGTGCGACCCCATTTCTCGTCGAGGTCATCGAGAGCAGCGAGAGCGGCGTCGGCGGTGGGGGCCGTGTAGATCGCCCGAATCCCTCGCTTGATCGCATCGGTGTCACGCCGCGACGTCAACCGGAACGAGTTCCTGATCAAGTGCACGATGCATGTCTGCACGATGGTCTGTGGCCACACGTTCTCCACCACCTCGGGCAGGCCTTTCAACCCGTCGCAGACCAGGAAGAACACGTCCCGCATGCCGCGGTTACGCAGGTCGGTCAGCACCCCCAGCCAGAACTTCGCGCCCTCACCACCGGAGCCGGCCCACAGGCCCAGCACGTCCTTGCGGCCGTCGACGGTGACCCCGATCGCCGCGTAGACGGGCCGGTTGGCGACCTGCCCGTCGCGGACCTTCACCATGATCGCGTCCACGAAGACCGCGACGTACACCGCATCGAGTGGCCGCGACACCCATTCCTGCATCTCGGCGATCACCGAGTCGGTGATCCGTGAGACGGTCTCCTTCGACACCGACGCCCCGTAGATCTCCGAGAAATGCGCCGAGATCTCCCCGGTCGTCAAACCCTTCGCGTACAGCGACAACACGATCTCATCGACATCCCCCAACCGCCGTTGCCGTTTCCGAACGATCTGGGGTTCGAACGTCGAGTCGCGGTCTCTCGGTACCTCGATCTCGACCTCCCCGACAGCATCGGAGATCACCGTCTTCGACCGGTGACCGTTCCGGTTGTTCGTCGATTCCCGGTCCGGGTCGGCCCGGTTCTTTGCATGCCCGAGGTGCTCGGTCATCTCCTCCCCGAGCGCAGTCTCCAGAACGTTCTTGGTGAACAGCTTCAACAGCCCATCCGGGCCGGTCAGCTCCAGGCCGCGTGCTCGCGCGTCGGCCACCATCGCCGCCGCGGCGGCCTGCTCGGGCGAGAGCTGACGCCCTGAACCCGTCTCATCCTTGGCTGAACCCACAAGGTCCGATGTCATCACTCACAGTGAGCCTTTTTCAACCTGACCAGCGAGCTTCTGCGTCAGGAGATCGCGAAGGTTGCAGCGCAACTGCTCTGACCACAGCTGCACAGGTCACCGGCTCGCCAGCTCGGCGTCTGCACCCACACAACCAGGCCCCTGAGCTGCCGGAACGGCAGGTTGAAAAAGGCTCAGTGCCCATCCCACCGGACCCGAGCCCGGCGTGTCGGGCCGGAACCACCGTTCCTTGCACAGGCCCGAGAAAACTGGCGTATAGACGTTGTGGTAGAGTGAGCCTTTTTCAACCTGACCAGCGAGCTTCTGCGTCAGGAGATCGCGAAGGTTGCAGCGCAACTGCTCTGACCACAGCTGCACAGGTCACCGGCTCGCCAGCTCGGCGTCTGCACCCACACAACCAGGCCCCTGAGCTGCCGGAACGGCAGGTTGAAAAAGGCTCAGTGTATGAGTGAAGGAACGTCGACTCCCGCGTCGTGAGCTGCCAGAGATTCGTTCGCAGTTCGTGCGGATGGTGGATGACGGGATCGGGCGCGAGTCGATCATGTCGGCGCTACGGCTGAAGCGTGCCACGTACTTTCAATGGCGGCGTCTGTACCGGGAGGGCGGGGTGCAGGCGCTGGCCGTGAAGCCCTTGCCGGGGGCGAAATCGAAGCTGACTGAACAGCAGACATCGCAATTGCGGAGTTGGCTGGTCGGGCGTGATCCGCGCCAGTTCCAGTTCGACTTCGCGTTGTGGACCCGGGTGATCGTCGGTGAGTTGATGAAGACCCGGTTCGGGGTGGAGATGACCCCGCAGGGGATCGGGCAACTGCTGCGTCGTATCGGGCTGTCGCCGCAGCGACCGTTGTACCGGGCCAGTCAGCAGGACCCAGAAGCGGTCCGCCGGTGGCGAATCGAGGAGTTCCCCGCGATCCGGGCCCAAGCCCAGCGTGAGGGGGCTCAAGCTGTACTTCGGTGACGAGGCCGGCGTGCGAACCGACCATCACGCAGGTACGACGTGGGCGCCGGTCGGACAGACGCCGGTGGTGGAAGCGACCGCCGAGCGCGCCGGGTTCAACATGATCTCGGCTGTTACCCCACTCGGAGTACTTCATTTTGACGTATTCACCGGCCGGTTCGACGCCACCATCTTCGTTGAGTTCCTTAAGAAACTCATGCATGACGCCCCCGGCCCCGTGTTCCTGATCCTGGACAACCACTCCGTCCACAAGGCCCGCCTCGTCCGAGACTACGTCGCATCGCTCCGCGGCCGATTGAAGCTGTTCTTCCTCCCGCCGTACGCACCTGAACTCAACCCCGACGAGTGGGTATGGAAGAACGTCAAACACGATCAGGTCGGCCGCGCAGCCGTCACCCGACAATCGGAGTTCTTCGAGCTCGTGGTGCGCGCACTTGAACGCCTCCAGAGACTGCCCGACGTTGTCCGTGGCTTCTTCCGTGATCCATCGCTGGCCTACATCAGCGGATGATCAGTCCGCTCGCCAACTTTCCCTTTGGTAGCTTGCGACATCAACGACCGACCCCGTAAGATCCACAACTGGAAGAAGCCCTCCGAGATATTCGCCGAACTCGTTGAGCTACATGCTTCGACCGCCTGAATTCGCCCGTAGCTCGGCCCAGAAACGTGCCGGGTCGTCGTGGTAGGCGTCGTCGAAGGTGATCACCGGGTCGTCCATGGTGGGGGCTGTCTATCAGGCGGTGAGCTGCGGGGAGAGCCGCGCCGTGGTCGGTGATCCCCAGACCTGGGCGACGCGCTGCCACCACAGGACGTAGCGGCTCAGGTCGCGGAAGTTGTCCGGGGAGTCCGCTCGCCGGTTCTCGGGCACAGTCACCTCACCACGGCTGGCATGGTCGAGCGCCACACGGATCATGACCGCGGCGGCAATGGCCTGAGCGGTGTCGTCGTCGTGTTCCAGCCGGGCCTGGGCAAGAACCTGAGCACGTAGGTCCGCGTCGAGGTGACCGTGCAGGCCCGCGATGACGTCCCAGCACTCGATCACGCGGCGGTAGAGCCGAAACGCCAGCTCGCGCAGATCCAGTACATCCCACGCCGTGACACCGGCCTTCGGCAGCCACGAGGGGTGGCAGGACATGACGACGTCGGGGCGGTGCGCGGTCAGCGCCAGCCACAGCGGGCGCAGACGCCCGTAGGCGCGCCGCTGACGGGCGAGACGTACCGCGGCGGGAATCCCGGTGGCGACCAACGGCATCGCCAGGCCGACGACGAGGAACTGCACCGCGACGAGCAAGATCCAGTACTCCGCGGAGACCTGGTCGTAGCCGGGTCTGGTGAACAGCAGCGCTGCGACGAGGAAGAACGTCTTGTGCAGCAGGTAGAGGCCGAACAGGACCCCGGACGCCGCGACCAGCCGCAGCCCGATCGCCGTCCACCGCGACCTGATTCCCCGAGCCCACAGCAGCGCGAGCATGGTGACCAAGATGAACGTCAGCGCGCTGTAGATGATGTAGAGCAGGACCGCCGCCGAGGTCCACGGAGCCTGGTGCCAGTCCCCGGCCAACCCGGCGGCCGCGTCCTGCGGGCTGGCCGGGATCGCGAGCAGCCACCGCAGCGCAAGCACTCCGGCGAGGGTCCACAGGTGCAGACGCAGCCGGCGACGCCGATCGCCCCCGGCGGCCAGACCCAATACAGGAACGCCAGTCGCAGACTGGCAAACGACAGCAGCGCCGGCGTGTGGCCGACGACGCCACCGTCGCCACGGCCGAACGTAGCCTCGACGAACTCTGCGTCCGGCTTGGCGACCGGGCCAGGCGCCGCGGTGGACAGAAGACGACGGTCGCGGCGCTGGCTGCGGCCGGCCCCGGCGTCGGCGTTCCCTGCTGAACTCTCCGTGGTCCGCATGGTCAGGCGGTGGTGTCGTTGCGCGGCAACCGCTACTCGGTCCCGCCCGGGATGGGCGGCGCCCAGGTCGTGGTCCGGATCCGCCTGGGCTCCGACCAGGTCCGGATCGTCACCGCGGCCGGCGCGACGGTCGCACTCCATCACCGAGCGCTCCCGACGGAGCCGGGGCGGTGACCCGCGAGGAGGGCCACGTCCGCCAGGTGCCGACGCTCCTCGGACACCGATGCATCCGTCAACGATCCGGCAGCCACATCCTAATCCTCCTCCCCCTCATCCTTCACCACGTCCTGTGCGGACGGAAGTCGCGTCGGCGCAGTCAGCGAGATTCTGCCTTGAAGAAACTCGGATCCCCTGCTCGGGGAGGCCGGCTACTGTCGCTGCCGATCCGGGCCGACCGGCGATCGAAGGAGCTCGGCATGGCAGTGTTCGTACTGGTGCACGGATCGTGGCACGATGGGTCGGCCTGGTCGGAGGTCGCCGGTCACCTCGAGAAGCGCGGGCACGAGGTGCACCACCCGACGATGGCGGGGCACGGTCCCGAGGTCTCCCGTGACGTGACCCATGACGACTGCGTGGCCTCGGTCGTCGACCATGTCCTGGGCGCCGACCTGACCGACGTCGTGCTGGTGGGGCACAGCTTCGGCGGCAGCGTGATCGCTCGGGTCGCGGAGCGGGTGTCGAGCCGGATCCGCAGGCTCGTCTTCTGGAACGCGTTCGTGCCCGCAAACGGCACGAGTGTGCTGGATAACGCCCCGGCTGCCTACCAAACGTTGTTCCCGCTGCTCGCGGCGGAGTCGGGCGACGGGTCGGTGATGTTGCCCTTCCCGGTCTGGCGCGACGCGTTCATCGGGGACGCCGACCTCGAGCGGGCGCAGGAGACCTATCGGATGCTCACCCCGGAGCCGCTCGAGCCGACCGTCGAGAAGCTCGACCTGACGGTGTTCTACGGCCTCGACCGCATTCCGCGCAGCTACGTCCTCTGCAACGACGACTCGGCCCTCCCTCCGGGCGATCCCGAGGTCGGCTACCTGGCGAACGCGCGACGACTCGGTGTCTTCCGTCTGGTGACGCTCGAGGGGTCGCACGAGGTGCTGTTCACGAACCCGGGGCTGCTCGCACACAAGCTGGAGTTGGCAGGCCGGGACTGACGTTCATGCTCCCTGACACGACCACAGCTGGTCCGACTCGATGAACCCGTTCCGTGGCCGAGAACCGTTCGAGATCGAGGAGGTCGTCGTGCGGGACGTGGACCGCGACGGGTGGACGGACGGGCTGCTGGACCTCCTCCGCCACCTCCGACCTGGACTCACTTGAGCCTTTGCCAACTTGGTCAGGCGTTGGCGATCATGAGGGTCTGAACTGCGGCGATGAGTGTATCGGCTCGGTTCGGGCTGGAGCGGATCTTGCGGAGGATCTTCCAGTTCTTCAGCTCGGCGTTGACTCGTTCACCGGGGCTGCGGCGGCGGGCGTGAGCGGCGTTGACCTCGTGCTGGTTGTGCGACAGCGGGCGGAACCGGCCGGTGTCGGGGTCCTTGCGTCGCCGCCGGTGCGGGACCGCGACCGTCGGGCCGGCGCCCTGGTAGGCGGTGTCGGCTGCTGTGGGAATCCGGTGCTCGGTCAGAGCGGTGATGATGCCGTGCTCGCGGGCAGCGCCTATGTCGTGGCGGGCTCCGGGTAGCGGTGGGGAGATCCACACCAGGCGGCCGGCGGGGTCGGCGATGACCTGCACGTTGAGCCCGTGACCCTTGTGCTTACAGTAGTAGACCCGCGGTCGTAGCCCGACGCCATCCCGACCCGGTCGATGCGCAGCAAGGTGCCGTCGAGGATCACGAACGCCCCGAGCGCGACCTCGATCGCCTGGGCCAGGGTGGGGGCCATCGCCGCGAGCAGCTCGATCGCCTCCCGCAGGTAGCGGTACACCGTCGAGGTCCCGACCCGGAAACCGCAGACCAGATCGGCATAGGTCTCGCCCTTGCGCAGGTGAGCGACCACGGAGCAGGAGGTAGTACAGCACTGTCTGCACCGCGAGCAGCATGAACGCCAGCGAGAACAGCAAACCGAACTGAGTGCCGTACCCCTGCAGAGCGGCCAGCGTGGACACCGCGTGGTGCGCGGCCCACACACCTGCCGCGATCAGCACCAGCGTAGCAAGCATGATCCCGTGTCAACGGCGGGTTTGGAGTAACCCCGTAACGACGGACTGGGACTGACGGGCAGTGAGCCTTTTTCAACCTGACCAGCGAGCTTCTGCGTCAGGAGATCGCGAAGGTTGCAGCGCAACTGCTCTGACCACAGCTGCACAGGTCACCGGCTCGCCAGCTCGGCGTCTGCACCCACACAACCAGGCCCCTGAGCTGCCGGAACGGCAGGTTGAAAAAGGCTCAGTGCCCCGGGTTTCGGCTGTCCTCGCCCAAGCGGCTACGCCGGCGCCCATGCCGACCGAACCTACTGTCCGGGGCCGGTCAGCGCTTCCAGATGGTCAGGTGGTCGTAGCGGCCGGTCCAGGACGGGAGGGGCCTGCCGGGTCGCCTCGCGGAGGACGCCAGGGCCGGTGAGTCCCGGGCAGGAATACGGGCGGTCGTCGGCTCGGGTCAGACGCGGTGGGCGGTGATGGCGTCGGTGTAGAGCTATTGGGCGGTTGCGGCGGTGGTGGGGTCGTCGTCTGCGAGGAGCGCGATGAGGATGTCGACGACGGTGAGGTGCATCAGGCGGCTGGCTGTGGCTTCTAGGCCGTGTCGTTCGGTGGCGCCGGCGACGACGGAGTGGTGGCAGAGCTCGGTGAAGGGGGAGCGCAGGTAGCTGGTGATCCCGACGGTGACGGCTCCGCTGTCGGTGGCGGCGCGCAGCGCGGTGAGGGTCTCCTGGGTCTGACCGGTGTGGCTGATCGCCAGGCAGCATCCCCGGGGGCCGAGGGTGCGGGCGGCGAGGTGTTGCTGGTGTGGATCGGTCAGTACTTCGGTGTGCACACCGAGCATCCGTAACCGGTATCCGGCATCGGCAGCGATTGGCGCGGACGTTCCGACCCCGGCGACCAGGACGCGGTCGGCCCGGCGAAGCAGGCCGACGATCGTTGCCAGCACCGTGTGGTCGAGGGAGCCGGGCAGCTGCTCGAGTCCTGCGGTCGCTGCGGCGAGGACGGCCTGCACCGTGTCGCTCGGGGTGCCCGGGGTGGGCTCGCTGGTGTCGGTACTCGGTGTGGTCTCGGCCGCCAGACGGAGTTTCAGGTCGTGGAAGCCCTTGAGGCCGAGGGTGTCCTGGCAGAACCGCACGACGCTGCCGACGGAGGTGTCGGTGCGGTCGGCCAGCTCGGTCACGGTCAGCGCCACGATCTCGGCCGGTGTGGCGAGCACGGCGTCGCCGATACGGATTCCCGTCGGTGACAGGCTCGGTCGTAGCGCCCGGATGCGTGCCGTGATCGTCCCGACGAGGGTGAGTGGGGGCCGCGGGTCGGGGTCTGCGGCGATGGGGGGCTGTACTGGTCGAGCCATGACCCGACTCTATGCGTAGCAGCATCGGGGTTCCGGCCACTCCATAAGATACGGTAGGAAGTTCCATCCATCGTTCATGTCCGATACGGACTGAGTTTCATTATGGTCTTTAGAGGTCGTTGCAGAAGTCGGGGCGTGTTGGTCCTATGTAGATGGACCTGGTCGGGTGATGCTCAGAGTTGATGGCAAGGGCATCGACGGTCGAACGACTGGTCACCGACGAGCTGTGGGAGCTGATTGAGCCGCTGCTTCCCCGTCCTCGGCCACGTCGGCGAGGCGCGCGGACCGGCCGGCCACCAGTACCGGACCGGGCCGCGCTGGCGGGGATCGTGTTCGTGCTGACCACGGGGATCGGCTGGAACGACCTGCCGCCCGAGTTGGGCTGTGGATCAGGGACCACCTGCTGGCGACGGCTACGCGACTGGCAGCGGGCGGGGGTCTGGGATGAGCTGCACCGAGTAGTGCTCGATCGGCTCGGCCAGGCCGGGGTTCTGGACTGGTCGCGAGCTGCGGTGGACTCGGTCAGCGTGCGCGCCAAGCGCCGCGGCGAACAGACGGGGCCCTCGCCGACCGATCGTGGGAAGGCCGGGTCGAAGTACCACGTGTTATGCGACCGCAACGGCCTGCCGCTGCACGCGGTCGTGACCGGCGCGAACACCCACGACAGCCGGATACTGGCCGAGCTGCTCGACACCAACCCCGGCGTCCGCGAACGGCGCGGCCAGGCCGGACGCCCGCGGCGGCGTCCCGGCAAGCTGCACGCCGACAAGGGCTACGACTATCCACGGTGTCGCCGCTACCTGACCGGGCGCGGGATCGGGGTGCGGATCGCTCGCCGCGGAGTCGAAGACTCCTCCCGGCTCGGCCGGGTCCGGTGGGTCGTGGAGCGCACGATGGCCTGGCTGCTGTCGTTCCGGCGGCTCGGGCTGCGCTACGAACGCTCCCGCACCAGCATCGAGGCCTTGCTGAAACTGGCGTGCGCGTTGATCTGTTTGCGCCGTCTGCCCTGAACGACCCCTCGCGGTGGATCAGGACCGCGCCGTCGCGCTCGCCCCGGCCAAACGCTCCAGCGCTCGGTCGGTGGCGACGAGGTCGAAGTGGTGTGGGTCGAACCGGTCCGAGCCCCACCACTCGACCCGCTCGGCGTGCTCAGCATGATCGGGATCGGCGAGCGCGTCGACGAACTCCGAGTAGCCGAACACCCCGCCCACATCCTCGGGCGGACACGCACCCTGACCCTCGACACAGCGTGGGTACCGCACCCCAGGCTCTGGGATGGTGACCGCGTCGACGACCAAAACGTGGTGCCAGTTGTCGCCGAAGTCGTAGACGTAGCCGGCGTCATCACCGGCAGCCAGCACCCGGAACAACTTCGTCTTGGCCTCGTCGAGCGTGCCGGTGTCCCAATCCGGATCAGGCAGCCCGTAGCGGACACCGTCGATCTCGAATTCGTGCAGGTGGGAGTTGGTCCAGCCCATCGCGTCCTGCACGACCTCGTGCAGGACCGCGAGGCTGGCCTCACCCGGAACCTCGACCACCCGTCGCACGGTCGGCTCGACATCGACCAACACGATCTCGATCCGGAAGATCTTCGTCTTCGTCGTCACCCGAGGCCTCGCCATGCTGCGATGCTCCCACCGCTCCTCGCACCCCCAGCACCCGCTCCCGGACTTCTGCAACGACCTCTAAATCGCTGTCGGTTGTTAGGCTGCGGCATGGCGACTCGGGGACCGAAGCCGGCGCGGATCATCCTGACCGACGACGAGCGGTCCCAGCTTGAGTCGTGGGCGCGGCGACGAACCAGCGCGGCCGGGTTGGCCACCCGGAGCAAGATCGTGCTAGGGCGTGTCTCCCAATGCGCGGAGCCAGGTGACGATTGCCTTCAGGACGGCGCCGCCGCGGAAGGTCAGGGCGAGCTTGTCGTAACGGGTGGCCAGCCCGCGCCACTGCTTGACGTGGCAGAACCCGCACTCGACGACGTTGCGGTTTCGGTAGTCGACCGGATCGAATGCGGGCGGTCGGCCGCCGCGTGAGCCCCGTCGTTTGCGGTGTCCCTGCTGGTCAGAGGGCTCCGGAATGACAGCGATGATCCGGCGCTCGCGCAGGTGCCGGCGGATCGCGCGTGAGGAGTAGGCCTTGTCCGCGCGCACGCGTTCGGGCCGGGTCCGGGGTCGTCCCGGGCCCGGTCGGGCGATGCTCAGGCGCGCCATCAGGTGCGGAAACATTGGCGAGTCGCCGCCCTGGCCGGGGCCGAGGAGGACCACCAGCGGGCGGCCGTGCCCGTCAACGAGCTGGTGGATCTTCGTCGACAGCCCTCCGCGGGACCGTCCCAGCGCGTGATCTGCTGGTTCGGCGAGCAGATTCGTGTAGTTCGATCCGGCCCCCTGTGTCGCGCTTGAGGGTCGCGGCGTGCTGGTGGGCACGGATGATCGTGGAGTCCACGCTGACCGCCCACCCGAGCACCTCGGCGGCGTCGGCCTCGACCAGAAGAGCAGCCAGGATGTGGTCCCAGGTGCCGTCGCCGCTGTAGCGGCGGTGCCGCTTCCACAACGTCTGCCACGGCCCGAACTCGGCTGGGACGTCGCGCCAGGGAAGCCCGCACGAGCCTGTCACGGTTCCCGTGTAAGCCACGGGTGACTGATGTGGTTAAGCTATCACAGAGGAAGTCGTCCAGGGAAGAGGACGACCAGGGTGTTCAGGGCTGTTTTCCAGCCATGTGTTCCGGTTCCGGACTCACCTCCTCTCTTGCTCGGAATGTTCCGCAGGCCGAGGTAGAGTAGCTTCATCGCCGCCTCGTCCGACGGGAAGTGCCCGCGAGTCTTTGTGATTTTCCGGAGTTGGAAGTTGATGGATTCGATGGTGTTGGTGGTGTAGACGATCCGCCGTAGTTCGGGCGGGTAGTCGAGGAACGGAATGAACTCGTTCCACGCACGACGCCAGACGTCGAGCACTCCCGGGTACTGTCGTCCCCACTCGGTGTCAAGATCCTTCAGGGCGAGCTCGGCGGCCTCGACGGTGGGCGCGGTGTAGATCGTCTTCATGGACTTCACGATCTTCTTCCGGTCCTGGTAGGACACGAACCGCATCGCGTTGCGGATCACGTGCACCACGCATGTCTGGACGACGGCGTCGGGGAAGACGCTGGTGATGGCTTCAGGAAGACCACTCAGGCCATCGCAGCAGGCGATCAGGATGTCGCGCAGCCCGCGGTTGCGCAGCTGGGTGAGCACCGCGTGCCAGAACTTCGCGCCCTCGGTCTCGGCGATCCAGCAGCCCAGCGCGTGCTTGCGGCCCTCGACGTCCACGCCGATGACCAGGTGCGCGCTCTTGATCGTGACCGCGGCCTTGTCCCGGATCTTGATTCGGATACCGTCGATATAGACGATCGGGTAGACCTCGTCGACCGGCCGATTCCGCCAGATCTCGATCTCGTCGGTCACCACATCGGTGATGTTCGAGATCAGTTCCCGTGACGCCTCCACCCCGTACACTTCGAGCAGGTGCGCTTCGATGTCGCGGGTCGACATTCCGCGGGCGTAACAGGAGAGCACCAGCTCGTCGATCTGGCCGACCCGACGGGCGCGTTTCGGCACGATCTGCGGCTCGAACTCGCCATTCCGGTCCCGCGGCACGCTGATCGTCACCGGCCCGTTCGTGGTCGACACCTTCTTGGTAGCGCTGCCATTACGCGAATTGCCGGTACCGTGTCCGGCGGGGTCGTCGCGGTCATAGCCGAGGTGGTGGGTCATCTCGGTCTGCAGCGACCGTTCGAGCACGGCCTTGGTCATCTGGTTGAGCAGTCCGTCGACGCCGTCGATCGGGGTACCGGCGGCCTTCGCATCGGCCAACAGCGCGTCGATCGCCGACGGGTCGAGCGCCTCGGCAAGCCGGCGGGCAGCCGCGGTCTCACCGTCGGGATCGGGTTGGTTCTCGCTCACGTGGGTGTCCCTCCCGACCGCCGTGTTGATCACTGCGGTCGATCTTGGTCCACCCGCGGCTTACACGGCTCGCGTGACACGCCTAGCCCGCACCGATACCGGTAGATGATCCCCTCGAGCACCCGGCGGTCATCGCGGAACGGGCACCCGCGACGACCCTCGGAGGAGGGCAACAGCGGCGCCAGACGGGCCCACTGGGCATCAGTCAGGACAGCGGTACGCGGCACCGATCAAGCATCGCGCACCCCGCTCCGCCTATCTGGGAGACACGCCCTAGCCCGCACCGATACCGGTAGATGATCCCCTCGAGCACCCGGCGGTCATCGCGGAACGGGCGCCCGCGACGACCCTCGGAGGAGGGCAACAGCGGCGCCAGACGGGCCCACTGGGCATCAGTCAGGACAGCGGTACGCGGCACCGATCAAGCATCGCGCACCCCGGTCCGCCTATCTGGGAGACACGCCCTAGTCGCGGCGTTCGACTGGGACAGCCTGATCGCCTGCCCGGAACCGGTCCTCGCCGGGCTGGCCGCAGGCGCGTTCACCGACGGAAGCCCCAGCGGAGCCGACGCACCGACACCCGAGGAGACCGCCGCCTTCCTCACCGACTACGACCACGCCCGCGAGCACCGTTTCAGCAGCGGAGAACAAGCCCTCGCCGCCGCGGCCGCCGGATGGGTCCTGGCCTACAACGCCCGCTGCGTCATCGAACTACAGGCCCGTGGGCTGATCGAACCCCAGCAGAGCAGTCCCGCCGCGATGCTCGACCGCCACAGAGACACCTACCTGCATCTGCGCTGGTGACACCCTTCACGAGGGTCCTGCGAGTTCGTCGTGCGCGGTGCTGTGCCCGGGCCACCGAGCGCTCGGGCGGCCGGCACGCGGCGGGGGTGTCGCGACCGACCCAGCGGGCAGTGACCCGGTCGCAGTCGAGCGGAGACGTTCGATGGGGCTCGCTCGAACGGGTCTCAGCACCCAGCGTTGCTGAGCTTGAGTACCCGTCACGACGCCGCAGCGCGCTGCACCGACTACGCGGCTCGATCGTATGCGACTCAAGTTTATGCCGCTGTCGGGGTCATTCGTGCGGATGTACTCGGGGGTAATAGTGCCGCGTCGTGCTGTGCCGTTGCTAATGTGCGCCGCGTCGGCCCCAAGGGGGAGCCGTCCGCGGGCCGTGAGCGCCACTTCACCAGCCTTCAAGGCGCTCACGGACCGTGCTCAACTCCCCGCCGGTGCTCCCAACGCGGTCCGTCTCAGCCAGGTTGAGCCTGGCAGATGCGGCTGTTGTCGGCGCCGGTGATGTCGAGGGGTGACCCTGCGTAGTTTCTCGCGGGTCGGGCGGCGGGTCGTCGAGGGTCCCGAAAACGCCTCGAAAGAAGGCGTATCCGCACGCTCAGTAATTCGGGCACACGAAGGTGGTAGGTGAGTGGATTTCGGTCTAAATGTGTTCTACGTTTTCGCGCAGTCGGTACGGGCTCCCACCTGATCAATGTGCCGGCATCCGACGGGCTTCCGCTCTATGAGGGCGGGCCGGGACTTAACAGGAGAACGACTGTGCTGAAGAAGGCTGGAATCGTCGTGGCGGCGTCCGCGGCGTCGCTGATGGCGCTGAGCCCGATCGCGTTCGCCGCCGATAGCGACCACGACGGCGACCACGGTGACCGCGACCGGGGCCACCACCGTCACCACGACACCGAGGGCATCGACAAGGGCGCCGAGGGTCTGATCGCTGGGCTCAACGGCAACAACGTCGACGTCCCGGTCCAGGCGTGCAACAACAACGTCCCGGTCAACGTCCTGGGCGTGCAGGTCCCGGTCGAGGACGCCGCCGCCGCCAACGGCGTCACCGGTGCGCTGGGCATCCTCGGCGACGGTGCGGCCCGCTCCGGTGACTCGGTCACCGACCAGTCCGACACCTGCGCCCAGTCCGGTGGCTCGGGCGACAGCGTCGACTGACCTGTCACCACCGAAGTTCGGGCCCCGCACCTGTCGGTGCGGGGCCCGTCTTTGTATCGGTCGGCGTCGTCAGCTGTGCAGCACCGGGCCGCCGTTGCTGCGGCCGATGGTGAACGGCCCGACGTGCCGGCACACGTTCAACACCCCGAGCCGGAGAACGGCGTACCTCTGGAAGTGGCAGGCGGCGCCGCGCGGTTCGCGACCACGAGGAGGACCCTTCGCGATCCCCGCTGGCCGGCTGCAGGTCGCTCTCCCGCTTCGCCGCCAGGACGTTTCGCTCGGCCTGGTCCTCGACCTCGACCACGTGCTCCAGCGCCGACGTCAGCGCGCTCACCCAGCGTCACCCGCATCCGGTCCGCCGCTCCCGGGAGACACCGGTGGGCCCGGTACCGTCACAGCACCCGATGGCGGCCGGGGCGGGACCCGGGTCCTGCTCGACGGCGCCTGGCCGGCGCTGCTGGTGAACACCTGCGATCTCGTCACGGAGGCCCCCGCTGTGAACGACGCCCCGTCGAACCCGCACCTCGACACCGAGGGGGAAGTCGACGCCTCGGCGGTCGCCTGCGACTACTGGCATCCCGACGGGCCGCACACCCCCGCCACCGTCGCCCAAGCCGCGGTCATGGTCGACGAGATGACGCACTACCTGGCCCGCGCCACCGCCCCGTGGGTCGACCCGGCCGCGGTGCTCCCGCACGCCGGGGACCTGTACACAGTCCTCGGGCGGCTGCGCTCCGGTCTCGGCCGGCTCGACCAGGTCCTGCACCAGCTCGCCGGCCGCGCCGAGAACCTCTCCCTCGACGACACCCTCTACGACGACCGCGGCGACGACCGGAACGCCGGTGACACGGCCGCGGCCGGAGCCGCCGGACTGCGCGACGCCCGGCGTGCGCTGCCCGAGCTGATCGAGGCGCTCGGCCGAGCGCACGACGCGACCGGGTGCCTCGGGCACCGGGACGCGTGATGGCCGCCAACGGCGACGAGCTGGACCTTTCGGCCGCCGAGGACCCGGTCACCGCGGCCTACGTCGCGGCCGTCGCCGCCCTGAGCGCTGGCACCGCCACCGCCCGCCCCGGCAGCACCGACGGCGTGCTCGCGGCAGACCCTGGGCCCGTCACCGACGGCGAGTACGTGACCCGGCTGGAGGCGCTGCACCATGTCGCGGGGGCTCTGATCCAGGGGTTGGCCACGCTGCGCGACAGCGACGCCGCCACCCGCGCCGGGGCCGTGGACCAGCTACGGGACGCTACGACCCGTGCGTGGGAGACCAGCACGATGTTGACCATGCTCCGGCGGCCGCCCGCAGCCGACGAACACGACCGGTGACATCGCGTGGATACGACGAAGGCCCGCCCCGGGTTCCGGCCGGGGACGGGCCTCCATCAGTATAAAGCCCCGGTCGCGTGACCTACGAGGGTCAGAGGCTTGCCGAGGCAATTCGATCATCAGAGTACACCCTCCGTGAAGGGCCCCCGACGCGGCACCCCTGGACTGACGGCTATGTCAGCTTTAGGCTGCCATTGTGACTGAGGTTCGGGAGCCGCGCGGGGCTGATGCGGCGCGGCTGTTGTACGCCGATGCCGCGCGCCGGCTGTCTGACTTCTCCCGGCGACTGGTGCCCACGAGCCGGGACCATGACGGCGGGGACTACCTACGCGAGGCGCTGCTGGCGACGCGGGAGGCCGAGCGCTTGCTCGCGCTCGCCGTGGTCGTCGAGCGCGCCTCCGGCACGACGTGGGAGACGATCGGTGATACCGCCGAGGGCATCACCCGGCAGTCGGCCCAGAAGAAGTGGGCCGACACCGCGGTCATGGTCACCGCGCTGGCCGAGGGGATCCCCACCGGCGCGCTACGCAGCCGCGGAGTCTCGACGGCCGCGGGGCTGGCCGAGGACCTCGACGTTTGGTATGTCCGGCACCGCCGGCCCGGCGATATCGACGACGACGCCGAGCGTCCGATCAGCGGCTACCTGCTCGACCCTGGCCCGGCCCCTGACCTGTCCGCCTACGACACCGGACCCGACGAGGCGTATGAATGGCTGCTCTCGGATCATCCGTGGGCGCGCGTCGAACGCCTCCGCCGTGCCGAGTCCGGCTGGGATGACGAGCTGCGCAACGCCGCCACCGTGCGTGACTGGACCGACCGTATGCAGAGCACTGACCGGCGGGAACGTTACCCGCACAACCCGGAGATCGCGGAGAACCTGCGCGGTCTGGCCGACCTCATGCGCCCGATCGCCGACGACCAGCAGCTGCGTGCGCACCTGGACGCTGCCGTGCCCGACGACGTCCGCGTCCAGCAGCTACGCGCCCGATGGGTGACCCATCAGCACGCCCAGGGCCAGGACGACTACCGCTACCCCGAGCACCTGCTCGGTCTCGGCGCGGCCGCGTACCCGCCACCGGTCAGCGGATCCGGACGCAGCTCTGGCACCGAGGATGACCGGTGAACGTTCCGCACAAGCACCACTACGTGCCGCAGTTCCTGCTTCGGCGGTGCGCAGGCCACAACCAGAAACTCCTCGTGCACCACGCGGGCAGGGTGGAACGACCCCGCCGGGTACGCCGGTGAAAGACCGCTCAGACCCTCCTAGGCTAGGCCAGATCAGCGGCGCCTCCGCTTCGTCCCGGTCGGAGGCGAGACACGCTCAGAGCAGCCGTACCGGCAGCCGCGTCTCGTTCACGGTTCCGTCGGACGCTCGCTCGATCTCGTAGCCGTACGCGCCCGGGGTCTCTGCGACCACCTCGTGCAGGTCGGTCCCGCGGTAGTGCAGCCCGGCGCCGTCGTCGGTGGCGAATCCGGGTGGGAGCGTGCCGGCGGCGATCAGCTCGTGCAGCACGGGGCGGCGCTCGGCTTCGGTGTCGTGGTGGACGCCGTTGGAGTACGGCAGGAACCCGAGACCGTTGGTGACCGGCCGCAACTCCGGACCAAATGAGTCGGTCGTGCCGCCGGCGTGCCAGCAGATCGATCCCGCGGAGACGCCGGTGAGCACGACACCCGATTCCCACGCCTGGCGCAGCGCCACGTCGAGACCGTGCAGCCGCCACATCGCCAGCAGGGCCGCGACGCTCCCGCCCGACACCCAGACGACGTCCTGCGTGAGCAGGTGTTCGGCCGGATCGTCGATGTTGGGCATCTCCACCAGCGAGAGGTGGCTGGCAGTCCAGCCGTGCCGCCATGCGTTGTCGTAGAAGGTCATGATCAGGCGAGGGTCGTCACCCGCGGCGGTGGGCAGGAAGCAGATCCTTGGGGCGCGGCCGGACACCCGGGCGAGTGCGACAGCGTGCTGGGCCAGCGGGGCGATCTCCCAGGACAGCCGGCGGGACCGCCGGAAGCCGCCGGAGGTGGCGAGGATCGTCGGGTGCAGCGCAGTCATCAGGCGAGGCTAGAAGCCGACGCGGACGGGTTCAGCCGGATTACGCATGCCCACCTGGCCTTCCGCCGGGCCGTCAGCTTCCACGGGAGGACCGCCACGAGGATCCGGTCGAGGGGCGAAGTCCACGCTGCAGCGTCCGGGACGGTGCCGTCCGAGCGGCGTTGTGTCGGATGTCGTGTCGAGCGGGTAAGCGTCGGGTGGCTGTGCGGGGGTGCGTTGGCGACCTCGCTGCCTGCGCTGTTCCTGGCCGTCGTCATTTGGCTGGCTGCCAGGGTGGCCGCGCGGAGCGTGATCACAGCCGGTGAGCTGGTCGCCGTGTACGACTACATGGGCACCCAGCTCGCCGGACGCCCCACCACGTAGCCCAGGACCACCAGCCCCTGCGAGTCACGCGGTCGGTCTGGGGCGCATGATGCTGGTCGTGCCAGTGGCCCGCGCTCACCGACGACTCCCCGCTGTCCCGCACGTCCTGGCAGAGCCCGACTCTGCTGTGTGTGTGCGTCTATGCGGTCGATCGTGGCACGTACCCCTGCACGGGCGGCAGGCACCTCACGCGCTGACCCGAGCAACGGTCTTGACTCAGCTGAATCGCGACGCCAGCCCCGGCCAGCACGCGCTTGGCGGCTTGCTGGCCGACCCGAGTAGCCGGCATGCAGGGGATCAGCGATGCTCTGATAGTCCTGGCCCGTAGGCTCGGGATAGCACGCGGCGTACGGCGGGAGGTGAGTGGTGGCCGGATCAGGAGAGCACTTCAAGGCGCTCGTACGAAGCCACGGAAGCGGCGACGACGAGGCGTTCTACTCGGTCGCGCTACAGGTCGCCGCTCAAGCGGCCCGGCAGGGACACCATCATCTCGCGGCTGATCTCAAAGCCGCAGTTGACCACTCACGTGTCGAGCGACCGAAAAAAGTCACCTCAATCGCTCAACCGAGAGGCGACCTTTCAGAACTCGTTATCGCCTCTCACCCCGCCGTTGGCTTGAAAGACTTGGTCCTGCCGGATGAGCTGGCCGCGCAGGCGGGACAATTCCTCAGCGAGCAACGCCAACGCAAGCAGCTCCTAGATCACGGCTTTGAGCCCGCTCATCGCCTCCTGTTCGAGGGGCCGCCTGGTACGGGCAAGACGATGACCGCGGCAGTCCTGGCCCACGAGCTCTCTCTGCCCTTGCTGGCGATCAGGCTCGACAGCCTGCTGAGCAAGTTCATGGGCGAGACCGCCAGTAAACTGCGCGTCATCTTCGATGCAGTGGGCGGGCAACGCGGGGTGTACCTATTCGATGAGTTCGACGCACTCGGTGGTGACCGAGCAGGAAACGACGTCGGCGAAGCCCGACGCATCCTAAACTCGTTCCTGGTATTCCTGGAAAATAGCTCTCCCGAGAGCATCGTCATCGCTGCGACCAACCACCGGTCGATTCTGGACAAGGCCCTTTTCCGGCGTTTCGACATGGTTCTCAACTACTCACTTCCGGACGCGAAACAGGCCGCCGCCGTGATGCGCGGCAGGCTCGGATCTCTCGCCAAGAGCGTACGTTGGGCCGCATTGGCGGAGCACATGGCAGGTCTCTCCCACGCGGATCTCGTGAGGGCTGCGGAGTCTGCTGCCAAGAGCGTCATCCTCGCTGGCGGAACACGAGTAAGTGAGCCTTTTTCAACCTGACCAGCGAGCTTCTGCGTCAGGAGATCGCGAAGGTTGCAGCGCAACTGCTCTGACCCGAATCCGCGAGTTGCGCTGGTGGCCGGACTGGGGAGATGGCGATAGGTGCCCGCTGACCTGCGATGATCGTGTTTGCGACGACACGACATTGCGGGTTGAGAGGACACCTATCAGGTGCGAACAGTACGCAAGCGACGCCCGCGGTGTGCGCGGGTGCGTCTCGGCGCGCCGGACGCGGCGCTGACCAGGTTCTCCGGGCTGGCCGCGGTGACCGAGCTGATCGACCGGCTCGGGATCATCGACAAGCTCGACGCCGCGGTCGGGCCCATCAAGGACCGCGACCGCGGGTGCAGCGCCGGGCAGATGCTGGTCGGCATGTCGGCGGCGCAGCTGTGCGGGGAGGACTTCCTGGTCGGGCTGGACCGGCACCGCGCCGACACCGCCGGGCAGGCACTCACGCCGGTGCCGGGGTTGGCGTCCACGACCGCCGCCGGGCTCGCGCGCAAGTTCATCGAGGGGCAGTGGGCGGCGGTGGAGACCGGGCTCGGTGACGTGCACACCACCGCGCTGGACCTGCTCGCCCAGGTCGACCCGGACCGGGCCGAGCAGCTGACGGCGGACGTGACGATCGATCTGGACACCACCGATGTCGAGGTTTACGGCCGGCTCAAGCAGGGCGTGGCGTTCAACCACCAAGGCCAGCGGGTCGCCCGCCCGCACGTCGCGACCTGGGCCGACACCGCGGTGGTGCTGGCCGCTGACCTCGGTTCGGGCCGGGATGACCCCCGCGCCACCAGCGCCGAGCTGTTCCACCGGGCGCTGGCCGCGCTCCCCGCGCAGGCGCGGGCGGGGCGAGTCCGCGTGCGTGCGGACGCGGGCTACTTCGCCGGGCAGCTCGCCCGCGCAGCCCTGTTCGTCGGCGTGGAGTTCGCCATCGGCGCCCGACGCATCGCGCCGCTGTGGCGCATCCTCGACGGCGTCGCGGCCGACGGGTGGACCGACGCGATCGACATGACCGGCGCGCAGGTCGCGGTGGCCGACTATTGCCCGAACTGGTGGCCCGCAGCGACCCAGCTGCTGATCCGTCGGGTCCGGCTCGACCTGGACCACGGCCAGGTCTCCGGTGACCCGCGAGCGCGGCGCCGACGCACCCTGCACCCCGCCCAGCGGGCGCTCCCGCTCGACGACCTCGCTACGGTGGCCAAGGTCGACGGGGTGTTCGCCTACTCGTTCATCGTGACCAACCTCGACGTCTCCACACCTGCCGCAGCCGCGCAGGCCGAGTACTGGTACCGCCACCGCACGAAGGTGGAGAACCTGTTCCGCGACACCAAGCACGGCGCCGCGCTGCGCCACCTCCCCTCCGGACACCTCGCGGTGAACCGAGCCTGGATGTGGGGCGCACTCCTGGCCGCCACCACCAGCGGGTGGCTGCACCACCTCACCGCCCGCACCCGCGACGGGCGCCTGGTCGGGCACGGCGTCCGCGGCGGCCAGGCCATGATCGCCACCCTGCGCCGGCGGCTGATCACCATCCCCGCCCGCCTCGTGCGCCACGCCCGCGGCCTCACCCTGCGCCTACCACCCGGCGAGCACCTACTCGCCGAGGTCCTCGCCCGCGTCCGCGCCCTGCCCGCTCCGTCCTGACCCGGCCGCACCGGCCCCGACCAGCACAGGAACCCGCCACCCGAGGCGACACTCGGGCCGCCCGCTTGCCCACCACCCCACTCCCGACCCAAGCAACATCAACTTTGGCCGACCAAGATCAGCTCATAGCCTACTCGCGGATTCGAGTCTGACCACAGCTGCACAGGTCACCGGCTCGCCAGCTCGGCGTCTGCACCCACACAACCAGGCCCCTGAGCTGCCGGAACGGCAGGTTGAAAAAGGCTCAGTGCCGACGATATTAGACAGTCGCTTAAATCGCGGCAGGCGGCGACCCTTGGCTGAGGGGCAGGAACACCTCAGTCACCTTCTGGTAGAAGACCGATCGGCAGACGAGGACTTTCGTCGACGGGGTGGGTCGGATCCGAAGGTTCGTCCAGTCGAAGACCGCGCTGGTCACGGCGGCGGGCGGCTGAACGAGTTGCAGTCTGCGTTCTCTAGCGGTGACGAGAACCGTGAGGAACGACTTACAGACGACGAACTACGTGCTTTCGGTACCATCGTCACGTTGGAGGGATCTGACCCCGCGTATCCGCTCAAGCTTGATACTCTCCAACAACTCACCTCGCACCGTGATCCGCAGCGCAGGCGCCCTAGGTGGCTTCTTCTCTCGGTCCTCCCCGCGGATTCGGATTCCGACATACCCGAGCGAGCGACGGTCTGGGTCAGCGACGACTACCGTGCGAAGTTCCTGCAACTCTTCGAGGACTACCTGGCGAAGGATTCACCGAAAGGCAAACCGCGCAACAACGAACTCGTCGCGAACATCGCACGCATCCGCGCTACCATCCTGGGTGACCTTTGGCAGTCCGAGGGTCGCCCGCCAGAAGGGAAGACGACATGGTGGGAACTATGGCTACGCCCAAACGCTGACGGCCCCGACCTGCTACGGCGCTTCGTCGAGGCCTCCGGACTGACCATCTCGCAGCGTCTCCTCCGGCTCGTGGACCGCGACGTCATGTGGGTTGAGGCGAGGTGGGCGCAGCTTGAAGTCCTACCGTTCACCGCGGTGCCCTTGGCCGAAATCCGGCGCCCGGAGTTTATCGACTCCGTAGAAGACCTCACCGCCGAGGAGCAAGCCGAGTACGTAGACGACCTGGCCAAGCGACTGGAACCTGCCGACGAACTCCAGCCAGCTGTCTGCCACCTCGACACGGGCGTAGCGAGAACTCATGTCCTCATCGAGCAGTCCCTGGCACCCCAGGATCTACACACCGTGATCGGCGTGAGCGGCTTCGATCGAGACGGACACGGCACCAAGATGGCCGGGATCGCGCTGCTGGGAGCAGCGGTCGACAGCCACCTGCTCGGATCGGAGTCCGTTGTGTTGAGACACCGACTGGAGTCGGTTCGCATCCTTCCGATCAAGACCGAGAAGCCGCACGATCCCCGCGTGTACGGAGACGTGACCGCCCAAGCCGTGTCACTGCCCGAAATCGCAGCGACACGACGCCGGGTGTTCTGCATGCCGGTCAGCACCAGTACCGACACCCCCGGCAACCCAGGTCAGCCCACCTTGTGGTCGGCCACCGTAGACGCACTGGCCGTCGGCGCCAACGTCGTCAGCAACGGCGACGAGCTCCGGCTAGCCCGGGGCTTTCATCGCGGTTCGCCGAGCGGGGCGTGTCAGAAGGCTGGAGGGTGCCACTGACCAGCAAGGATGGGGATTGCTGAGGTCCCGTATCCGCGCGAATCAGGAGCACCCTCCAGGTGAAGAAGGCTATCGGGTTCTACTCGTGCCCGGACATCGACACGGCCGCGACAGCGGTGGTGTCGCATGCCGGGACGAGGCTGCTGACCGAGACCATCGGCAAGGTCGGGCTCGACCACGCTCTGTCGCAGGCGTTGGAACCGTGGCGGCCGCGGTTGGCGGTGCACGACCCGGCGAAGGTCCTGCTCGATCTCGCGTTGACGCTGGCCGCCGGCGGGGACTGCCTGTCCGACATCGCGCTGTTGCGTGCGGAGCCCGCTCTGTTCGGTCCGGTGGCCTCAGACCCGACGGTCTCCCGCACGGTAGATCGCCTCGCCGCCGACTCGACCGCGGTGTTGGCGGCGATCGATGCCGCCCGCGCCACGGCTCGGGCGAAGGTGTGGGCGCTGGCCGGTTCCGCCGCTCCCGACCACCAGACGGACGCGGCGAACCCGCTGGTCATCGACGTGGATGCCACCCTGATCACCGCCCACTCGGACAAGCAGGGCGCCGCACCGACGTTCAAGAAGGGCTTCGGGCACCATCCGTTGTGGGCGTTCTGCGACCACGGCGCGGCCGGGACCGGTGAGCCTCTCGCGGCGCTGCTACGCCCCGGGAACGCCGGGTCGAACACCGCCACCGACCACGTCACCGTCATCCGGGCGGCGCTGCGCCAGCTCCCCGACCACCGCCCGGGCAACCGTCCCGGCCGCAAAGTTCTGATCCGGGTCGACGGCGCAGGTGCCTCGCATGAGCTCCTCGACTGGCTGGCCGGGCAGCGTCTGTCCTATTCAGTCGGCTTCGGGCTGTCCCAGGCTCTGGTCGACCAGCTCGCCGCGCTCCCGGCCACGGACTGGCAGACCGCGCTCGATGCCGACCGCGAGCCCCGTCCCGGAGCCTGGGTCATCGAGGCGACCGGCCTGATGAACTTGACCTCCTGGCCGAAAGGGATGCGGGTGATCGTCCGCCGCGAGCGCCCGCACCCCGGCGCGCAGCTACGGATCACCGACCCGGACGGGTTGCGCTACACCGCATTCGCCACCAACACACACCCCGGTGGAGCGGGCCGCCAACTCGCCGACCTCGAGCTACGACACCGCCGCCGGGCCCGCGCCGAGGACCGCATCCGGGCGGCGAAGGACACCGGGCTGACCAACCTGCCCTTGCACGAGCTCGACCAGAACCGGATCTGGCAGGCCGTTGTCGCGCTCGCCTGCGAGATCACCGCCTGGGCGCAGATGCTCGCCTACACCGACCACCCGGCGCGGCGCTGGGAACCGAAACGACTCCGGCTGCGGCTGTTCTCCCAGCCCGCACAGCGAGCCCGGCACGCCCGCCGAACCGTCCTGCACCTGCCCGCCCACGCACCCTGAGCCAGGCTGCTCTGCGAAGGCCTCGCCCGGCTGCGCGCACTCGCCGTCCCCGGCTGAGCCCGACCCCGCCGTCACGACGACCCAGGACCCCGACCGGACCAGTGGAAACCGGCGCCCACCCGAGCGACCTCGGCTGAACTGTCACACCCGCCAGGCAGAATCAGCGCCACCACACCGACGAGCACCGGTGTCGATCAAGCCGGGACTGCCCGACGAAAGATCCGGGCTAATAGCGCCACCAGACAGCCAAGCAGCAAGACTCCTGATCGTGTCCGCGGGCAACGTCACTGGCACTTACGTTGCCGACCACCTCGCCGAATCCGATACCTCTTCGGTTCGTGATCCCGGCCAGGCATGGAACGCACTCACCGTCGGAGCCTACACCGACCTCGACGCGATCCCGACCGATCCGGCATTCGCAGGCTGGACCCCCGTTGCTCAGAAAGGCGACCTCTCGCCCCACAGCCGTACGTCCTTGCCGTTCGGAAACAGGCCCTGGCCGATCAAGCCCGACATCGTCATGGAAGGCGGCAATGTGCTCCATGATAGCGCCTCCATGTTCGAGCCGAATCACCCGGCACTGTCCCTGCGAACTACCGGGCACACAAGCGACCAGGCTCTGGCATCGGCCAACGCAACCAGCGCCGCGACCGCGCAAGCCTCCCGGCTCGCAGCGCTCGTCATAGCCACCTATCCCGAATATTGGCCCGAGACGATCCGAGCACTCCTCGTCCACTCAGCGCAGTGGACACCCGTCATGCGCGACGAAATCGATCGGGCGGGGCAGAGCGGGCTTCAAGCCAAACAGATGCTGCTACGCCGATACGGCTGGGGCGTCCCGGCCGAGGAACGCGTCTTGTTCTCCTCCGATCGATCCGTAACGCTGGTCGTGCAGGACGAGTTCACCCCTTTCGAGGGCGATGAGTTCAAGGTCCCGTCATTCCGGCTGCACGATCTTCCTTGGCCGCGCGAAGTTCTGCAGAACCTGGGTTCCGCTTCCGTGACCCTGCGCGTCACCCTCTCTTACTTCATCGAGCCGACGGCATCCCGACGAGGATGGCGTCAGCGGTACAAGTACGCATCACACGGACTCCGGTTCGAGCTACAAGATCCCCTTGAATCTGAGGCGCATTTCGTTCAGCGAGTGAACCGTGAAGCTCGCACCGAAGAAACCGGCGGGCGCCCTGCAAGCGGACAAGTTTCGTGGTTGCTCGGCGCCAACCAACGCCTGTACGGATCACTGCATCAAGACATCTGGGAGACCTACGGTTCAGCACTCGCCGACACCGGAAAGATTGCCGTCTACCCCGTCGGCGGATGGTGGAAGAATAACAAGAACCGCGAACGCGTCGACCGGACGATCCGATACGCCCTCGTCGTATCACTCCAGACCGACGCCACCGACGTCGACCTATACACGCCAGTAGCGAACCTCCTTCACGCTCCGATCGAGATTCCGGTTGAGTGACATATTCGGTTCGCTTAAAAACCGCGGATAACACTGCCGGACTCGCAGCTCAGACGTTCATTACGACGGCTTGTGCGCGGGCGCGGACAGCGCGGCGGTCTGGTCGCGGCGCTGTGGCCCCGCTCCAGCGCTAGAGGGGACCGCTGGGCGTGCTGCGGCACCAAACCCACCGCCGCGCCGGCTGCGGGGAGGCGTCTCCTCAGGCTCGCGGGCAGGATCACGGATTCTTGCGCAACTCGGCGGCGAGCGCGGCGAGATCCTCAGGGTGTAGCCGTGCCGGCTCGCGCGTCGTGTCGGCGGCCGCGGTGCGCAGCTGCTCGAGTTCGGCGATCGCGGTGTCGTGGGCGGCGCGCAGCTGGTCGAGCTCGGTGCGCAGGGCGGCCGCGCGGTCGCGGTCTGCTGTGGCGGCGTCGCGGGCCTCGGCGAGGTCGCGGTAGAGCTGCTCGACGCGGACCTGCGCGGCGCCGGTCGCGGCCCGCTGCTCGGCCAGCTCGTCGCGGATTCCGGCGATCGTCTCGGCGTGCTGGTCGCGTTCGGTGCGCACCGCGTCGCGCTCCTCGCGTAGTTCGCCGGCGCGGGTGGTCGCGGCGTCGCGGGCCCGTTCCAGGTCTGTGATCTCCCGGCGCGCGGTCTGTAGCTGCTGCTCGGCGGTGCGGGCGTCGAGCACCGCGGCCTCGCGGTCGCGGTCGGCGGCTGCGGCCTGCTCCCGGGCGGTCGCGGCGTCGGCGACCGCGACGTCGCGACCGGTGACGGCGTCGGCGGCCTGCTGGCGGGCGGCTCCGAGGGCCTCGGTGGCCGCCAGCGCCGCGGCCGCGGTCTCCTCGGCCCGGGTCACCGCCTCAGCACGTTCCTGACGGGCCGTGGCCGCCGAACGGTCGGCCTCCCGGGCCCGGCCCACCGCGGCGTCCCGGTCGCCCTCGGCCGCCTGGCGGGCGGTGTCGGCCTCCGCGGCCGCCGCCCGGGCGCCGTCGACCGCGTCGACGGCGTCGCGCTCGACCTCGTCGAGCCGGCGCTGCACCGCACCCAGCGCGTCGACGAGCTCACCGACCGGGCCCGACAGCGCATCGACGTGCTCGCGCAGCCGGTCCGCATCCAGGGAGAACCCCCCAGTCCCGGCGCCGGTGTCCAGCCCGAGTGCCCCCAGCGCCTCGCGCTCGGTGCGCGCCATCTGCGCACACGACCGGCCGCCCTCCCACCGGGTGTCCCGGCAGAACGACCGTGGCCGTCCACCCTGCGGTCCCGGCGGCGGCAACTCCGCCCGGCACCGGCTGTATCCGCAGCGTACGGCCACCCCATCGCTCATGGCGGCATTCTATCAGTACGTCAGATACAAATCAATAAACTGGTAGTTAGTTCGTTCGGCATGAACCATTGACCAACGGAATGTTTGTTTCGTTGGTACGTGCTCGCCAACGTCTCCGGCTGCCGCGTCTCAGGCTTCTCGGCAGCACGGCGGGTCTGGCGCTCGCGCCCGTGCCGGCGGGGGGTTGGTGTGAAGCGTCGTCGAGATGTCAGCGCGAGACGTCGAGGCGCGTCAGGCGTCGCGAGATGCCAGTGGTTGGTGGTTCTCTCGCCCATCGGACACCTGTCGTGAGCAGCGCCGACAGATCACCCGAGGCCTTCGTCACGCAGCAGGGCGAGGTGGTGAGCAAGGTGTTCCTGTGCGGCTTCCAGCATCGTGATGCCGCACTCGGTGCAGTAGCCGTAGTCCCGGGCCGTCGGCCCGCGCGGCGTGACGATGAGCCAAAGCTCTCCCTTCGGGATCTTGTGGTTCTTGTTGAACTGGCACTTGTTCGCCCGTCTTGAGGGGCGCACTTCGAGCTTGTCGAGGACGTCGCGCAGCCTGGACATCAGGAGAGCTTGAACCGTCCCGGGTGACCAGCGAGCTTCTGCGTCAGGAGATCGCGAAGGTTGCAGCGCAACTGCTCTGACCACAGCTGCACAGGTCACCGGCTCGCCAGCTCGGCGTCTGCACCCACACAACCAGGCCCCTGAGCTGCCGGAACGGCAGGTTGAAAAAGGCTCATTGCGCACCGTGCACGACCTATTTGAGAGATACGCCCTAGTGTCCTGAGTCAGTGATTCGTTTGCAGTAGTGAGCGACGCTGTCGAGGATCTCGTCGGCGGTTTTGGTCCAGACGTAGGGCTTGGGATCGTCGTTCCAGGTCTTGATCCAGGCTCGGACGTCGGCGTTGAGCGCGCGGACCGAGCGGTGGGTGGAACGCCGCAGCTTCTTCGTGGTCAGCTCGGCGAACCAGCGCTCGACGAGATTGAGCCATGACGAACTGGTCGGGGTGAAGTGCAGGACGAACCGCGGGTGAGCGGCCAGCCAGCGGCGGATCGCCGGGGTCTTGTGGGTGGAGGCGTTGTCCAGCACCAGGTGCACGTCGAGCTCGGCGGGGACTTCGCGGTCGAGGGTGCGCAGGAACTTGCCGAACTCGACCGCCCGATGGCGGGCGTGCAGGGAGCCGATGACCTTGCCGGTGGTGATGTCGAGGGCGGCGTAGAGGCTCGAGGTGCCGTTGCGGACGTAGTCGTGGCTGGCCCGCGCCGGGCTGCCGGGCAGCATCGGAAAGACGGGCTGGGTGCGATCGAGAGCCTGGATCTGGGTCTTCTCGTCCACACACAGCACCAGCGCGCGTTCGGGCGGGTCGAGGTAGAGACCGACGACGTCGCGGACCTTGTCCACGAACAACGGATCTTTCGACAGCTTCCAGGAGTCGGTCTTGTGGGGCGCCAGTCCGAACGCCCGCCACACCCGCGACACCGTCGTCTGCGACATGCCTAGGTGGGCTGCCATCGAGCGGGTCGACCAGTGAGTCGCATCCGCCGGTGTCGTCTCCAAGGTCAGCACGACCAGGCGCTCGACCTGCTCGTCGGTGACCGTGCGCGGACGCCCCGGCCGCGGCTCGTCGACCAACCCGTCGAGGCGGTGCTCGGCAAAACGGGACCGCCACGTCGTCACCGTCGGTCGCGACACCCCCAACCAGGCCGCGACCTCGGTGTTCGACCTACCCTCGGCGGCAGCTAGGGCATGTCTCCCAATAGGCGTGACCAGGTGATGCAGGCGCTGAGGACGGTGGCGGCGCGATAGGTGATGGCGAGTTTGTCGTAGCGGGTGGCCAGCCCGCGCCACTGAGCCTTTCCCAG
>NZ_CP013856.1 GCF_001698125.1 Pseudonocardia sp. HH130630-07
ACCCTGCAATGGCTCTCGGATATCTGCGGCACCTACGAACGCACCCGACGTCAGAGCCAGGCCGACGGGTTGTTCAGCCGAGAACGCCACAGTTACAGCACCGAAACCGTCCCGGTAATGCGCCCCGGGCAGATCCGAGAACTGCCCGCCGGTAAGGTGCTGGCGCTCCACCGCGGCCTCCGCTGCTTCGTCGCCGACGCCGTCGACGTCACCGAACGCCCTGATAACGCCACGATTGACGCCGACGTTGCCACGTTGCGGAACGGCTCCGCGATCCCGATCGACGACCGCGGCTATTGCACCGGGGGGACCCGCGGCATCGAGCTGACCGCGTCGTCGACGGGAAGCGCACCGCGCAGGACGTGAAGGCCCGCCTCGCCCGCCGCGGGATCTTCCCCGCCTTCGGAGCGGCAGGCCGCCGAGCTGAAGGTCCTGACGCACGCCTAGCACTCAATGCATCACAGGCATACAGGGCTTGCAACACTCGCAGAGCATGACGGGCCTTGTGAGCCCTCTATGCATCTCACGCCCGAGAAGTATTGAGGGCACGCAAAGCCTGGAAAGCCTTGAAAGCAGCGCACGCTCCGGGAATATTCAGGGCTTGAACAGCTTTTAGAGCATGAAACGCATCCAATGCCTTACAAGCTATAAAAGCCCTAGTAGCCCTCAACGCAAGCAGAGCACGCAACGCCCCTCGGACTCTGCACGCTCCACAAGCCCTGAACGCACCCTGAACCTGCAACGCGTGCAGAGCCTGCATAGTCAGTAACGCATTGAACGCACCCAAAGCATGCAGAGCTAGTACAGCCTGAAACGCACCGACAGCCCAGGGGGTACAACAAGCCTGCCAATCCCGACACGCCCGCGGGGCTAGGAGAGCCCGGAACGCACCGATAGTCTCCCGGGCAACGCGGGCCCCGAACGTCCGCCATACATGCGATGCGAGGAGTACATGACCGCAGTCACCGCGGTCGTCCTGTCAGGGAAGGGCGGGACGGCCAAGACGCTGTGGCAGCTCACGATGGCCGGCGAGGCATCACGCGCCGGGTATCGCACGCTGCTGCTGGACATCGACCCAGAGCAGAACCTTTCCGTCCGCCAGGGCGCCGGGGCCCACGCGACCGGGCTAGGGGAGATCCTCAACGAGGCCGGGATCGCCTCCGGTGAGGACAGCTCCGAGAAGGGCGCGAAGCGGGCGACCGCGGAGATCCGCCCCAGCTACTGGCCGGGTGTCGACTTCATACCGGCCGGAGCGAGCCTCCAGGGCTTCTCGCAGGTCGCGATCGGCGACGCCTACCTGCTGCACGACATCCTGGAAGACGCCGAACTCTACGAGCGGTACGACCTGATTCTCATCGACACCGGCGGCCGCACCGGCGCGCTCGTCACCCAGGCCATGTACGCCGCCGACGTGGCGTACGCCCCGATCGCGCCGACGACGGACGCGATCCGGAAGGCCGTCGAGGCTCGCACCCGCGTCCAGAAGATCCAGAAGTCGCACTCCCTCCGCTGGGCGGGCGTCGTGATCACCGGGTTCGACACGCGCACCGGCATCGAGGCCGCCATCCGGGCAGAGGTCCTGGAGACCTTCGGTGACGAGGTCCGCGCGGAGGTCCCGCGTCGCGCCGCGGTCAACGAGGCGTTTCAGATCGGGGATCGCCTCGGGGACCGCACCGATGTCCCGGCTCAGGGGCTCGCGCGGATCTTCCGCGCGTTCCTCGAGCGCGACCTCATGCAGCGCGGCGACCACCCGGCCGGGGTGCTCCGTTGAGCCCGGGGAAGGCGGACCGCCTCCGCCAGCGGATGAACCGCGGCCCGGCGATCGACCCGGACGCTCCGGCCCCGACGCTCGCGCCGGTGCCCGTCCCGCCGCCCGTTCCGAAGCCGGACCCCGTACCCGCAGAGCCCAGCCCAGCCGCGGAGGAAACCTCCGCAGCACCGGACCCGCAGCCGGAGCCAGAGCCGGCGAAGCCCGCCACGGTCCGCCGCCCTGCAGCGCGCCGCGCGATTCGCCGCCCGGGAAACGCGGTCGCGGCCGCAGCACCGGACCTCTCCTGGAAGGGCAAGACCGCACTGGAGGACCCGGACTGCATCCCGGGCCGCCGCTACTACCGGTCCCAGTACGTGCACGACGAGGTGTACTTCCGGTTCCGCGCCGCGATCTTTTGGGCGTCCCGGAACCCGGAGGCCATCGGCGAAGTACCACAGAACATGACCGCCGCAGTCGAGGCGTTCATGGACGAGCTCGCGACGGACCTGGAGCAGCGCTACAACGGCGGGGACGTGTTCCCGATGCCGCCGCCGGACAGGCGCCGAAAGGGCAAGGAAGGCCCATGATGCCCTCGATGCATTAGAAGTAAGAAGCAACCAAAGGCCCCCGGCCTACACCCGTGAGGATGCAGACCGGGGGCTTCGTCATGCGCGGGTTGTGCTCCGGAGGACCGCTCCGGCGTCCCGGCCAGGTTAAGCGGACCGCGCTGACAACTCTTGCACTAGAATTACGCCCGCTACCTGCACTAGTAGCGACGCCGGGACCAGCGACGATGATCGGAGGCCGAGATGATTCGTGGTCAGTTCGGTGACACGCATGTCGCCCCGGCGCCGCTCTTCGATGTCAGTGATCCGCATGCGGCCCCGCCGGGCGACTCCCATGAAGTGCAGTTCCGCATTCCCCTCTCGCTGTCGGCGATGCTCGACGGCATGACCACAGCTGGCTTGGACGAGGACGTGGCGGCGTGGGGGTCGGCCTACACGCAGCTGGTGCAGGAGCAGGTTCTGCGTCGGGTGCAGGAGGCGTGTGGCTACGCGGCGGATCCGGCGACCCCGGATGTCGGGCGCCCGGCGCGTCTGGAGCTGGCCGCGGTGGTGGAGGCCGCGGTGCCGGGGATCGACGCGGCGCGGTGGCACTGTCACGTCTACATCGGGTCGACAGCTTGCGTGCTGGCCACGGGGGAGCGTTTTCCTGTCTACGTCCCGCAGATCGAGCGGGGTGTCTTCGGCCTTGCCCACAGCTTCCACAACGCCGACGTGCGAGAGCTCGCGGAGCGCGAGTTCGGTGTTACCTGGGGTGATCCAGGCCCGACGGCCACGGTCGAGGAGATCGTGGATCCGCCGTGGCACGAGCACGTCGATCCTTCGGCTGTCCGTGGGGTGTGTCTCGGGCCGTGGGAGGTCCAGGGTGTGCGTGTTGTAGCCGACGAGGAGAGCCTGCGTGTTGCTGCAGAGCAGGAGGGGTTTCTGCGCGCGGAGCTGGAGCGGCGGGAGTCCGAGCCCGAGCCGTCGCCGCCGACGCTGATGGAGCGGTACGCCGAGTTGCTCGGTGATGCGGCGGTTTCGCCGCGGTCGCGCTGACCGGAGTCCGTCTGCGCGGCAACCGCCGCCGCTGTTCCACCCGCGTCCGGGACGTATCCACCGGGCAGGCTGGCGGGGTGGGGTGGTCTGGGACACCCCCGTGGGGGAGCCCCCGCGCTCTTGTGCGGAGGCTCCTGGCTTTTCGTCGGGCCGGCGGGGTTAGTCGTCGTAGCCGTAGCCGTAGTCGGTGTCGTAGGGGTCGTAGTCCGCGCCGTACTCCTGGCCTTGTTCGTGGCTCTGTTCGGCCTGGCCACTCCGGTGCTGGTGGCGTTCGTTCTCGATGGCGAGCTGGTCGCGGTGGGCCCGTTCGGCATAGCCGCTATCGGGGTCGCGGTCCTGGTGGTGCTGGTCGTTCTGGACGCGGGCCTGCTGGTGCAGCTCTCGGAGCTGCGACTCGCGGGTCACGCGGCGTAAATCATCCACTGCGTTGCGTGCCGCGCCCGGGTCGCGCTCGCCGATGTGGCGGGCGCCGTTGTCGGCGGAGGGTTCCTCCTGGGTCGCCTCGGGTGTCGCGCTCGCGCGCGGCTCCTGCACGTCCGGTCCGACCGCAGAAGAGTCGTCGGGGTGCCCGAGGCCCGGGGCCGGCGCCGACTCCGAGTTCGCGCCCGGACCCTCATGCTCGGCACTCGACTGCGTGACGGCTGGGCTGCTCTCGGGCTCTGCGGCCGCGGCGAGCTCCGGGCCGTCGGTGGGCAGGGTGAGTTGTTCCCCGGCCGCCGGTGTCGGGGTGTCGCGCCAGGCGGGAAGCTGGCGTCGTGCCAGTTCCCCGGCCGCGGCCTGATCGGCCTCGCGCAGCGGGGCAACCTCGTTCCACCACTGCTGCCGAGCCTCGTACTCCTCGGCCATGTCCGCCGCTTGAGCGGTGTAGGCCTGTGCGAGGGCGCGATAGCGGTCGGCGGCCGCGAGCAGATCGTCTCGGCCAGGTCCGTCAACTGTGGCGTCTGCCTCGGCTGCGGTGAGCACGGCGTCGTCGCTGATCTCGGTGGCCAGCCGCTGGGTCGCGGCCAAGTCCTCACCGACGGCGCGGGGCCCGTACTCATCGGCGTGATACAGCGCGAGCGCCCAGGCTTCGCGGGCCTGGTAAAGGTCGCTGTCGGTCTTGTGCTGCCAGGCCAAAGCGGTCGGGTCGGGGTCGAGGGCCTCGGTAGCTTCGCGCCACAGCGCGTAGGCGAAGGGCTGCTGGGGCGGGGGCGCCTGCCCGAGGGAGGACTGGTGCTCGGGGATGCCTCGGTACTCCCGGTACGCCGCGACCACTCCGGCGCGGTGTTCCCATTCGTGGCGGGCGTCGGTGTCGTCGGGGGCGGGGACGGCGGGGAGCCGGTCGATTGCCCACTGCGGCGGGTCGAGAGCAGCCTCGATGCCGAGGGTGCTCTGTCGGTCGGCGGCCAGCTCCCCGAGCTGGTGGAGGTAATCGCGGACGGGGCCGGAGGCCAGGGTGTCGGCGACCGCGGTCCAGTCGTGCTCGGGCTCGGGCGTTCCTCGCTCCGGTTCGCGGTCGGTGACAATCTCGCCGATGCGCCAGTGCAGGACCTTCGCGATGGACTCGGCGTCGTCGAACCCGCGCCGCTGGACGGCTTCGGTGAGCAGTGCGCGCGGGTCGTGTCCGTCGAGTTCAGCGCCGTAGACGGCGGCAAGCATGCGTCCGTAGGCGTCTTCGCCCTGCAGGCGTTCCATCTGCTCGTCGGTGAGCAGTTCGGTGAGGATACCGGCGTTGCGGCCGCCGGATGCCCGCATGCTGACCTGGTTGATGAGGGCACCGAGAGTCGCGAACGAGGCAGTGTCGTGTTCGGCGACCTCGCGCACGGTCAGCGCCGCTTCCGCGACGTCGCTGCGCGCGAGGATGTCGGTGAGCCGCTGGGCGGGTGTGTCCTCGATGCGCCGCTGGTCATGACCGTCCGGGACCTGCTCGGTGACCATGTAGAGCAGGTTGTACTCCCGGCCGCGGCTGATCGGCACATACACCGACTCGCGGGTCGCGTCACGGTCGAGCAACCCTCGCCCGACATCGACCGTCACACCCTGAGCCGCGTAGGCGGTGACGGCGTAGCCGAGGATGACGTGCTTCTTGACGTACTCGGGGGTCAGATGTGCGACCGCGCCGCGCTGGTCTTGGGCCAGGATCGCGCCGTCACGGCTGAGGCCGATGACGGTGTAGCGCTCCTTGTTCAGGACCTCGCCAACGGTCCCGTCGGGCGCGGGGTCCACGCGCAGTCGCCGGTCGTTGCGTGTCGCTTGGATCAGGTCTCCGACCCCGATGTCGTTCTCCACGCCGCCGACCGTCACCGTGGCGAGGGCTTCGGGGGAGACCCGCCCGAGTTTGACGAGGTTTTGCCGGATCTGTTGGGACATCTGCGCCGCGGCCCGGTTGGTTCCGACGATGAGGAGGGCGTCCTTGCCGTCGAGCATGTCGGCCAGGTGCCCGCGCACGGCGTGCTCGCTCATCTCATCCAACGTGCCCGTCCGCAGCCGCCCCCGGTCCGCGTACGCGGCGACCGCTGCGACGTCGCCCACGCGCAGCTGCAGCGATGCCTCGGCCTCCCAGGCGTGGCGGAACCGGTGCACCGTGTCCAGCTCGAGGACGTAATCCTGGTCGGCGAGGTGAGCGAACATGCCACCCGCGCCGACCGGCTGGAGCTGGTGGTGATCGCCGACCAGCAGCACCTTGGCCCCAGCGGCCGCAGCGGCGTCACTGATCTCGACCAGCTCGGCGGTGGTACTCATACCGGCCTCGTCGACGACCACCAGATCCCCGGCGCGCAGCCGATCACGCACCTCACCGGTGCTCGGATCCGGTAGGAACCGCAGCCGCCACTGCGCGGTGTTCATCCCCTCCAGGCCAAGCTCGACCAGATTCCGCGCGGCCATCTCCGCGGTCGCCAAGCCCAGCACCCGGCCACCGTGCTCACCCGCCCACACGGCCGACAGGGCCCCGACGGTGTGGGACTTCCCGGTGCCCGCCGGCCCGACCAGCACGTCGACAGTCCGACCGGATCCCAACACCCCAGCCACCACGGCAGCCTGATCAGCAGACAGCTTCTGGAGGCCGAGGACCTCACCGAGTTCGACGAGCCGGTTTGCCGGAAGCGGGGTGAGGCTGTCGGTGCGGCTGTGGCCCAGCAGCCGCTCCTCAGCGGTGACCGCCGCGGTGGTCGCGTAGCGCTCGTCGATGTGGGCGCGGAACATCGACCGGCCGTCACCGCTGGCGCCGAGGCGACGCAGCTCGTCCGGCACCGGCACCGGGTCGGACGCAGAAACCTGCACGATCCCGAACTGGCCAGGGGCGGCCAGCACCGCCTCGGTCAGGGTGGCCATGAACGCCGGACGCGCGGCCGCCGCCACCCCGAGCGCGGCCGCGTGGTCACCGAGGTGGTCATCGATGGCCGCGGTCAGGTTCCCGACCGTCCACGTCGCATACCGGCTCTGCACATCGGCCACGCCGGCCTCGATGGCGTTGGCCACTGTCCCCGCGAGTGTGGCCGCTCGCTCGCCGACAGGCGTGTTCTGACCGGACACCGCCCGGCCGGCGCCGATGACTGCCAGCACCTCCAGCGCAGCCTCCCGGCCGTCCCTAGCCAGCGCCTGGTCACCACGTGCGGACACCGGATGGGTACCGTTGGCCGCCGCGGCCATCACCACCTCGTCGACCGCGTCCAGCGCGGCCGCGAGCCTGGCCGCCCGCCCCGGCCGGCCGCTCGTCCACGCCAGGACCGCGGCCGGACCGGCCAGCCCCCGCTTCGGCTCACGGGTGCCCTTGACCGCCTGCTCCACCAACGCCCGCCGCGCCCGCGGCCCCGGCGCCCTCCCATGCCGGGCCGTGTAGGCCTCCACCAGCTCCGCGACCGCCGGGCGGACACGCTCCAAGGTGCGAGTGCTCGCCTGCGCCAGCAGTTCCGGGTCGAACCCGGCGATCTCCCGAGCCAGCCCGTCCGGACGCTGCTGGAACAGCACCCCCATCCGCTCGGTCAGCAACTGCTGATAGGCCCGCGTGTAGGCCGCCGACAGCGCCTCCTTGACCGGCCGGAACGCCTGCCCATCCAGGGCCAGCACGCGCCCATCCGCGGTCGCGGCACGGTTCAGCACCCCGGCGTGCGAGTGCAGCTGCGGCTCACCGTCGCGATTGGTGTGGTGGCCGTAGACCACGGCGGCCAGACCCGTGGCGGCCTCCCACTGACCCACTGTCCGCCCGGACGGGCCCCGGCCCTCGTGGCGGCCGGAGCGGACGTAGGCCACGTCGGACTGCACCGACGACAACGCGATCCGCACCGCCTCGTCATGCGCCCAGCGGACCGTCTCAGCGCCCTCGTTGTCGCCGGCGGCGAGCAGTGCCGTGTAGTACATCGACACCGACTTCACCGGCGAGAACGTCACGTCGTAGTAGGCCGTCGGAGTCCGGGTGTTGCGGTTCGCCGACGTCTCGATCTCGAAGCGCCGCTCCGCCGACGCGTTCGGTTCTTCCTTGAGCGCATCAGCCACGATCTGCGCTGCTGTGCGGAACTTCCGCGGCTTCGAGCCGAGGTAGACCGGCGTCTTCTCGGTCGACCCCGCGAGCACGTGCTCGGGGTAGCGCAGCTGCCCGAACACCGCACGAACGTCATCTGCGGTAGCCGTAGCGCCAGCCTCGAACGGCAGCCCGAGTGCCTCGATCCCGGCGCCGAACCAGACGCCGTCGGGCTCCCCGCGCTCCGCCGCAGCGGTCAGGTACTCGGCCGCCCCGGGGGTGCGCTGCAGGCCGTCGCCACCGTTCTCGACACCCTGTTCTGAACCGTGTTCGTGGCCCTGCTCGGGGCGCGAGTCGCACCCGTGGAGCAGGTACTCGACAGACCCCGGCGCCATCGCAGTGACCCGCACGACGCCCATAGCAAGAACGCTACGCGACCGGCACCGCATCCAGCAAGATCATTTGATGCATAGGTGTGAGGCGTTGGAAGGAGAGGGCTGAGGATGTAAAATCGACAGCAGAGGGTCGACATGGGAGGTCTGGGATGTGGAGCGTCGCGGAAGTGGCACTGGTGAACGACGGATAAGTGGCACGGGACGACGGTTAGATGGCACGCGTGTGGATCAAGTGATTGGGCGGAGGCGGATGGCGCCGGTGAACGTCGTCGCGAACGTCTCGGCCGTGTAACACAGGCTCGTGGGGTGGGCGGCCTCAGAACGGGGGAGTCCGGCGAGGTCGGCAGCGGTGCCGATGCGGTGTGCGAGGCGCCGCCCGGTCATGGCGGCGTTGTCGCGTCCGACGAACAGGTTCGGTGGCGGATCGCGACGGCTGGCGTGGTCGAGGAGCAGTGCCCGCTGCATCGGGCGGGCTTGTGGCGGGACGCGCAGGGTCCCGGTGTAGGCGCGGACGTGGCGACCGTGCGGGTCGGTCCAGTTGTGGGTGAGCCACGCCAGCCATGGCGCGTTGTTGTCGGTGGCCACCGCGAGGGTGAGCGCGCCGGCGGCGAGCGGGCAGGCTAGACGGCGGAGCCGAGCGACGGTGTCGGTGGTGAACCGCGGGCCGAGCCGGTCCAGTAGCCGTGTGTCGTGCTCGAGCGCGGGCAGGGTCAGGTCCAGGCCTTCGTCGCGTAGCCCGGTTTGTGCGGCGTGCAGGCGCAGCAGCAGCTCGTGGCGGTCGCGGGCGTCGATGGTCAGGTTTTGCAGCAGGGTGCCCAGCGTGCAGTCGGGCCGGACATCTCGCGGTCGCCTCAGGGTGCGTTCGGTGTAGAGCCGCCAGCTGCGCCCGGCCCGCCGGGCGCGATCTCGCACCGTCGCGTACAGCTACGAGTCGGCGGGCCGGGGCCGCCGGGCGGTGTCCCTCGCGACGCCGAGCAGAGCGGCTGCCGCGGTCCAGTGCATCGCGTGCGGGGTCGGCGTGCTGGTGTGGTCGACGGCCCAGAGCGCGACACCAGCGCCGGCGGTGAGATGGGCGAGCGCGGCACGGGTGGCGACCGGAAGGCGGTGTGCTCGCAGCACGACCAGGTGCCGGATCTGTTCGGCGCGCAGCCAGAGCGCGAGCAGCCCAGGCAGCCGCGATCGCGGTCCGGCATCGTCGAGGGCTTCGCGGGTCTTGCCGAGCGCGAGCAACAGATCGCGGGCCAAGACCGGCCACGGCGAGCCGGGCGCGGCCGGACACACCACGACTCCGCCCGCGAGATCGTGCAGCCCCAACAGGGTCCGCACGCACGCGTGATCGTCGTCGGGATCGCGCACCCACCGGACAGCGGCAGGCGCCCCGGCCGGCCAGTACGTGGTCACCGTCGCCGGCCGTGTCGATGCAGGTGTGGCCGGTCCGTGGTCACCGCCCAGACCGGTGGTCGTGGCCACGATGGCTTCAGTAGTGGTCACCGGCGTGGTCGGGCGTGCACGGCACAGGTCCCGGGGTGCACGGTCAGACGGTGGTTGCGGCGCCGTGTAGCGCGAACGCGTTGGCCACGATCCGCTCGTCGAGCACCGCGATGTCATGCTCGGCGCACAGCGCCGCCGCGGACTGGGTGAACGACGCCCAGTCCCGCAGGTTGCCGTGCGCGAGATGGTCATCGACCTGTAGCAGCAGTTCCGGGTCCACACCCTCGTAGATCGGGTGGAACCGCGGGATCAGCGCGGTCACCTGCTTCGTGGTCAGCGGTTCGAGACGGACCCGACGATAGATCCGCGAGCGCAGCATCGGCTGCGCGGACAGCACCTGCCACGCGCCGTCCCCGCCGACCAGCAGCAGCGGGAACCGGGTGGCCGGGTGGTCGTGCAGGTGTCGCAGGAACTCGATGCACTCGGTGTTGAGCCGCTGGGCCTCGTCGACGACCACCACCCGTGGGCGGGTCGCCAGTTCCTCGATGACGGCGTCCATGAGCACGAACCGGCTCGCCCGCCCCGCCGAGGAGCCGGTCAGCTGCTCGTACAAGGTGGCGGCCACCAGCCGCATCGTCGGCCGCGACGGGAACGACGACCACAACCCAGTGCGGGAGCGGGCGGCCAACGCCGACTCCACCGCGTAGGTCTTGCCCATCCCGGCCGGGCCGTGCACCACCCCCATCGCCGCGGCGTCCACCACGTGCCCCACCGCCTGGTCGACCAGCTGCAGCCCGGCTGTGGGCAGCACCCGCGCCCCGGGCAAGTCCAGAAAGTGCCGCGCCATCAGCTTCGGCCTCCTTGCTCGCCGCCCGCGCGGCGTTCGCTGTCCTGCTCGCTGTCCGGCGCCGGGTCGAGGTCGACCGGTGCAGGGGGTTCGGCGAACTCGGGGTTCCAGTAGGCGAAGTCGCTCTTGAGGTCGAGCAGGTCGGTGCGCGCCAGCCGGGCGAGTGCGGCGTAGTCCGGGCCCTCGTCGCCGCGGCGTCGCCGCCGACGATCGCGGCGTTCGGCGCCGGCGGTGACGACGGTGGTGTCCTCGACCGGGCCCGGCTCGGTGATCGGCGCGAGTTGGGCGCGGGCCCGGCGGCTCGCCCGGCGATGGCACCGGCCCAGCTCGGCCGCATCGGCCCGGCGCCGTTCGAGCACAGCCTGGCGCTGCTCGTCGGACAGGGCGTCCTGCGGATAGGCGGTGGCCAGCCACGCGTCGCCGCGGAACAGCTCGATCTGGCGCAGGTCGTGCGGCATGTAGCGGACCTGCAGCACCTCGCCGACCAGCCCGTTGAGCTCCGGGGCCAGGAACCGGACCCCGTCGTGGTGGATACCGTCCCGGTTCACCGTGCGCTCCCGATCAGCCAGCAGCATCCACCGCAGCTGCTCGGACGGAACCTCGCGCAGCGACGTGGCGTCCTCGCCCCACCGCGCCAGCGGCGTCGTCCCCAGGCTCGAATGGATCCGAGTGGTGTTGTAGTCGCCCACCCACGCTGCGAACCGGTCCACGAACAACGTCAGGCTCATCGGGTCGACGTCCGGCCCGAACAGCTCCCCGCCCACGGCGCGGGGGCCGCCGGTGTAGAACGGCAGCCCGGCCAGGAACTCCTGCACCAGAGTGCGGTTGACCCGCTCCACCTTTCCCTTCAGGTGCGGGGTGTAGGGCGGGGCGGGCACCGGCTCGATGCCCAGCGCCGCGCACGAGCGCCGCACCGCGGCCGCGGTGAACTCCAGCCCGTGATCGGTGCGCAGCACCGCAGGCAGACCCCCGAACGGGCCCCGCGCCGAGTCGACCACGATCCCCGAGCGCAACGTGGCCAACACTGTTGCCGAGTCGGGCCGCATCGAGATCGCCCACCCCATGATCAGTCGCGAGAAGCCGTCCACGAACAACGTCGCCCACGGCTTGGCCGGGCGCTGTGCTCGCGGCGCGAGCACCAGCACCGGCAGCTCGACGTGATCGCCCTCCCACATCGCGTTGCGTGCTGGCGGGTCCCAGCGCAAGTACACCTCATACCGGCGGCGCCCCTCCGCGCCTTCCACCAGCCCGGCACGCTGCCCCGGCGTCAGCTGCTCGGCGAACGCGTACTGCAGCCGACGCAGCGACAGCCCATCCGCGCGGTCGGCGTGCAGCTCCCGGTGCACCGCCGCAACATTGCCCTGCCACCGCGTGAACGCGTCCACATCCGCGTCGGTCAGCTCGTAGCGATCCGACCGGGCACCCCGCTCCGGCTCGGTGAACTCCGCGACCCAGCGCCACACCGTGCGTGCACCCACCCCGAACTGCCCAGCGACCCGACGGACCTCATCACCGATCGGCTCACCCGCCCTCCGGCGTTCCCGCAGCCGCGCCACCAGCAGCGCCTTGACCTGCGGGTCCACCCGGCTCATCTCGCCAGCTCGCCGACACAGTCCGGGCACACCGGCCCCGACAGCCGCCACCCGGTGCTACTCATCCAGGCCTGCAGCATCGTCGACGTCCGACCGTCACCGGTGTCCGCGGCCGCCAGGTCCGCGCCCGACAGGGGTCCGTCCCCGCACCGCACACAAGCCAGGTCAGCGACCGGGCCGGTCGGAGCGCAGGCACGGCAGAACCGCCGCTCGACCAGCCCCATCGGCTCTGTCCCCATCGACTCCGTGGCGTCCAGGAACAGCCAGGTCATCGATACCTCCGCGCGCTCGATCGGGTTTCCCGGCGCCTGCCCGCACTCCGGAAAACGCATCGGTGCGCCCCGCGGATACGCCGGACCCGCCCGCGTCACCGCTGCTCCCGACCGGCCTGTTGCGCAGCCTCCCCGGGCGGTTTGCTCAGGTAGCGGTAGATCGTGGGCCGGCTGACCCCGAACTCGGCGGCGATCTGAGCCACGGTGTAGCGGCGCCGCCCGTCCGCACCCGTCTCCTCGTACATCAGCCGGGCCAGGTGCGCCTGGCGCGCCCCGAGCTTCGGTTTCTGCCCACCGGTACGCCCACGAGCACGGGCGGCCTCCAGGCCGTCTTTGGTCCGCTCGGAGAGCAGACTGGCCTCGAACTCGGCGATCGCGCCGAGGACCTGGAAGAACATCCGCCCGACCGCGGTAGCGGTGTCCACACCCTGATCGAGCACCACAAGATCGACGTTACGCTGCTGCAGGGTGCGGGCCAGCTCGATCAGGTGCTCCAGCGAGCGCCCCAGCCGATCCAGCTTGGTGACCACCAGCTGGTCCCCTCCCCGTGCGACGAGCAACGCCTGGTCGAGCTCCGGGCGGCGGGCGAGCTTGCCCGAGGCCCGGTCGACGAAAACCTGCTCACAACCGGCCGCACGCAGCGCATCGTGCTGAGCCTCAGGATGCTGGTCTCGGGTCGAGACCCGGGCGTAGCCGATTCGCACGCCCGGACCGTATCGCTAACCCCCGACAGCGTGACGTAGGCGCAGACACGGGTTCCGTTACAACGGTGACCTGCAGGAACCAACCGCACCGGCAGGTGTCTCGTGAACGATCGAAAGCCGACACTCCCGACGGCGGCCCGATTGCGGTGCACCGCACGCACGCGGCGGCGGCCGGACATTTGGAAGCACCGTCGGTCATGTCCACCGAAAATGGAGTGAGACCGAGCGGCTTGCCCCGCTACACATAACTGACCGATATGTCTGTTAGGAGGGAGTCCAGGGGTGACCGAACTGGCCGACCGCTTCATCCGCGACGGATTCGTCCAGCTGCCCGGCGCGCTGCCTGAAGCTCTCGCCCGTACCTGCGAGAGCCTCCTGTGGGAAGAGACCGGGTACGACCCTGCCGACCCCGACACGTGGGTTTCACCCACGCACTGGGTGCTCTACCGCGCTGACGAGCCGTTCGTAGACGCCGTCAACTCGCCGACGTTGGTCGCCGCCTACGACGAGCTCGTTGGCCCAGGCCGATGGCTTCGCCGTGATCATGTCGGGGCGTTCCCCTTGCGGTTTCCCAGCGATGAGGAACCTGCCGAGTCCGGGTGGCACATCGACGCGGCGTTCCCCGACCGGGAGCTCACCGACGACGACCTGGAGTCGGTCGAGACCATGCGTGAGGTCGGCTTCAGGGTCAACGTCAACTCCCGCGGCCGCGCCCTGCTTCTGTTGATGTTGTTCAGTGACGTCGGCACGGACGACAGCCCCACCCGTATCCGGGTCGGCTCCCACCTCGACGTTCCGCAGCTACTGGATCCCTACGGCTCTGATGGTGTCGACAGCCACGCGTTGGGCCCGATGATCGAGCAAGCTTCGGCAGGTAGACCGGTTGCCCACGCGACCGGTCGGTGCGGCGACGTGTACGTCTGCCACCCCTTCCTCGTCCACGCTGCTCAGACCCACCGTGGGACGCAGCACCGGTTCATGGCGCAGAACGCGATCGAACCCGCCGATGGGATCGATCCTCGGGCGAGGAGACCACTCTCGCCAGTGGAGCAGGCGATCCGTGCTGGCCTCGATGACTAACGGGAGGACCCGATCCTCGACGAAACCGACAGGACTATGCGTTCCCTGCCTTCCCGCGTTCATCGGAGACGTCGCCGCCATGCCTGAACCCGTTCCCCCTGACACGGATGCTGCGCGCGGTTGAGATCCGTACCCGTTGTCAGGCCGCACCGTGCTCGTCACAGGCGCCAGCCGACGGGGCGGGATCGGCCATGCGATCGCCGCTCTGGCGGCCTCCTACGGCGCGAGCACTGTCCTGCATCACTTCCAGCCTCATGACAAAGCACAGGAGTGGGGCGCCGACGACCTCGATGCCGTCGTCGCATCGGTTCGAAGACGCTCCCGCGCCGACGCGATCGTCGCGGAGATAGGTGTCGACCTCGCCGACCCCCACGGACCCGCACGCCTCATGGACGCCACCGTCGAACTGGTCGGACACGTCGATGTGTTGATCTGCAACCATGCGCTGACCGGGCAGGACGCAGCACTGGACGAGGTCACCGCTGAGCAGTTGGACGCCCACTGGGCCGTCGATGCACGCTCGTCGATCCTGCTCGCCCAAGCTTTCGCCCGCCAGCACGACGGCCGGGCTGGGGGCTCGATCGTTTTCCTGACCTCCGGTCAGGGACTGGGGCCGCTACCGGGCGAGATCGCCTACGCAGCAGCGAAAGCAGCGATCGCCGGGCTCACCACGACGATCGCCGACGAACTCGGCGACCTCGGGATCCGCGTGAACACCGTGAACCCCGGCCCGGTCGACACCGGCTACCTGACCCAGGACATGTGGAGCCTCGTCGCACCGATGTTCCCCTTCGGCCGCTACGGACGACCCGAGGACCCGGCCCGGTTGATCGTCTGGCTCGCCACCGACGAAGCCGCCTGGATCACCGGACAGACCATCAACACCGAAGGCGGATTCGGACGGTGGCGTCCCCGCGGTCGCTCCTGAACTCACCGGCGCTCCGCACACACACTGGGGAGAAAGATCAGCGCGTAGCCTGGCTGGCGTGGACGGACTGTCGCTGCTCGACGCGGCGGTGGAACTCTTCGACAACCGTCTGTCGACGATCACCGCTTCGCAGTGGACGCGTCCGACTCCGTGCGAGGCGTGGACCGTGCTCGACCTTGTCGAACATGTCGTGGCCGGTCATCGGATGGCCGTCGAGCTGCTTGAGAAGGGTCCCCCTGCATCCCGAGGCGAAGGCACCACGGCTTCCCTCCGGGAGGTCCGGCGCAGCGCACAGCGTCAGCGACGCGCGTTCGCCGCTGCTCACCCCGCCAGCGACGTCGACCACCCCGCCGGGCGGATCACGGTCAACGAGTTCCTCGTATACCGGGCCGCTGACATCACCGTCCACTCCTGGGACCTCGCCCGCGCCATCGAGCTCGACGACCAGCTGCCTGAGGAGCTCGTCGAGCACGTGCTGGAGCCCTACGCCGCGTGGGTCAGCACGCTGACGGTCGAGCAGATGTTCGGCCCAGGCCCGAGCCGGATCCCCCCTGGAACGAAGCAGAATCGGCTCTTGGACCAGCTCGGTCGCCGCCCCGAACCACCCCGATAGTCGAAGGCTTCACCGCCTGCCTATCGGGGACGACCTCGGAAATCCGGTTCCTCCCCGCGATGGGACGCTCCTACGGTGCGAAGGTGCTGCCGATCATCTGGCTTTTCGGGACATCCGGGGTGGGGAAGTCCACCGTCGGCTACCGGATGCTGACCCACCTGGCCGCCGCAGGAGTGACGGCAGCGTTTGTCGACGCCGACCAGCTCCGGCTGGCCAGCGGAACCCGGGCCACCGAAGCTGACTTGATCGCTGCCGCGCTTCCCTCGTTGATCCACAACTATCAGGCCCATGACGCACAGGCACTCATCGTCGCCGGACTCCTCGACGACACCGGCCACCTGACGCGTCTGCTCCCTGACGTCGAGCGCCAACACGTCCTGACCGTCCATCTGGAGGCAGACAGCGACACCATCCGCGACCGGGTGCACCGCCGCGGCTGGCTCACCGAGCTCGCCGATGACGCGGTGGACTACGCCCACCGGATCGCCCCCGACCTCGCCGACCTGCGCCTCAACACGACCGCACAGACCTCCACCGAGCTCGCTGAGCAGGTCACCGACGCCGCATTGACCCACATCCGGCAGAACAGTCCGGGACACCTCGCCACACCTGCACGACCTCCATCCACAACCGCGACACCGCCACGACGCCTGATGGTGATCACCGGGCCAGGAGGCGTCGGCGTGTCCACCGCCGGGTTCCAGACGTTCTCGCTCTTGGCTAGGGCGGGCGAGCCGGTCGGCTATCTCGACGCTCACCAGCTCGGGTTTCTCGGAACAGACGTGCGCGGCGATCACCTCGGGCCACTGCGCGCCGCCAACGCTCGCGCGGTCACTGAGTGCTTGGCCCACGCCGGCGCACAAACCGTCGTCATCAGCGGTGATCCTCGCACCATCGGGCTGCTGATCGACACCCAGCACGACGAGCTCGACAGCAGTGACTCACCCGCGCTGTTCTGGCTGGACGCCTCCGCGGCCGCCCTCGCCGAACGGCTCACCGCTCGGGCTCAAGGCGAAGGCCCGGTCATCCAGGGCAACCACCGCATCGGCCTCACCGGCGATGCGCTGGCCGACGCGATCGCCAGGGCCGTCCACGCGAGCCACCACGACCCGCGTCCTCGCGGGACGCGAACGATCGACACAAGCGACCTCGACCCACGACAAGTCGCCGAAGCGATGATCGCCTCGCTGCCCCGAGACAACAGATGCCTGCCGCCTGACAGCTAACAGCACACGCCGCACCCTCAGCCCCTGACGCCGATCTTCAGTGCTCTTGGCCCACCGACGACGCAACCGAGGCTAGATCACGACCACCGGGGCCACTTCAGAACATCAACAGGATGGGGATGTCGTGACCAATATCGAGCTGACCTACCGGAGCGCGGGCGCGCTCGTCGAGGATCTGACCACCGGTCGAGTCTCGGCGGTCGAACTCACCGAGGCGGCCATCGCCCGGATCGAGCACCACGACCGGACGATCAACGCGGTGTGCGTGCCGGACTTCGACCGGGCGCGCAACGCAGCCCGCAACGCCGACGCCGCGCTCGCCCGAGGGGAGAGACGACCGCTGCTCGGGGTCCCCGTCACGGTAAAGGAGTCGTTCAACGTGGCCGGGTTGCCCACCACGTGGGGCATCCCGGCGTCCGCGGACTTCGTCCCGGACTCCGACGCCGTTGCGGTGGAGAGGGTCAAGGCGGCGGGGGCGATCGTGCTGGGCAAGACGAACGTGCCGATCCATCTCGGCGATCTGCAGAGCTACAACGACCTGTACGGGACCACCGCCAATCCGTGGGACCCGCGGCGTACTCCGGGTGGGTCGTCGGGCGGGTCGGCCGCCGGGCTGGCCGCCGGCTACGCGCCACTGTCCCTTGGCTCCGACGTCGGGGGTTCGCTGCGCAACCCAGCGCACTGCTGCGGCGTCTACGCGCACAAGCCCACCCTCGGCCTGCTGCCGCTGCGTGGGCACACAGCGCCAGGGCTGCCGGTCCTGCCCGCCGAGCATGATCTCGCGGTGATCGGACCGATGGCCCGCACCGCGGCGGACCTCAGCCTGCTGCTCGACGTCCTCGCGGGGCCCGACCAGCTCGCTCACGGCGTGGCCTACCGGCTCGCGCTCCCGCCGGCCCGCCACACCGACCTGCGCAGCTACCGGGTTCTAGTGCTCGACGAGCATCCACTGGTACCCAGCTCAACGAGTGTGCGGGCCGCGATCAACGGGTTCGCCGACAAGCTGGCCGGTGCCGGAACCACGGTGGTGCGAGACAGCCCGCTGCTACCCGACCAGGTCACGGCCGCCCGGGTGTATATGCGCCTGCTGGAATCCGTACTCGCCGCTGGATTCCCGCCGAAGAGCTACCAGCGCGCCCGCGATGCGGCCGCACGACTCACCGACGACGACCACAGCCTCGCCGCCGAACGTGCCCGCGGCGCCGTACTCAGCCACCGCGACTGGGTCACTGCCGACACCGAGCGCGAGCTGCTCCGGCAGCGCTGGCGCGAGCTGTTCGACGAGGTCGACGTGGTGCTCACGCCGATCATGCCGACCACGGCGTTCCCGCACGACCACAGCGACCTGGTCACCCGACGGATCAACGTCGACGGCACCGAGTACCCCTACTTCGACCAACTCGCGCTGGCAGGCACAGCCACGCTGCCGGGCCTGCCAGCGACGGCGCTGCCCATCACCCAGTCCAAGGAAGGCCTGCCAATCGGCCTGCAAGCCATCGGACCGATGTTCGCCGACCGCACCACGATCGGATTCGCCGAGCTCGTCGAGCGCGAATTCGGCGGGTTCATCCCGCCACCCCTGGATTGAGCGTCCACTCCGGAGGCCACCTCCTCGCGGCCGGTGGCAGTGGCCGACCACGTGATCCCTTCACAGTCGCTGCCACCGCAGGTGGGGCGGCAAGATACGGTTTTATGACGGCGGCGAGAGAGATCTTGGAGCAGCTACGGAGACTTGACCGGGATCAGGAGGACAGCCCGATCCTGATCGCCCTCGACGGTGGAAGTGGCGCCGGGAAGACCGCGGTCGCCGACGAGCTACGCCGCTTCCTACCCGACACAGTCATCGTCCATTGCGACGACTTCTTCGCCGCCAACGTCGCCATGGCCAGCTGGGAACAGATGTCGGCCCCCGAACGAGCCGCCCGCTGCATCGACTGGCGACGCCTGCGATCCGAGGCTCTGTACCCACTGAGCCGACGTCGCCGCGCGTCCTGGCGCCCCTTTGACTTCTCGCGCCCCTCCGGCCTTGCAACCGAGACGGTGACCGTCGAACCCGCATCCGTCGTCCTCGTCGATGGGATCTACTCCGGCCGACCGGAACTCGCCGACCTCATGACGTTCACCGTGCTCGTCGACGCCCCCGTGGAGCTGCGACGTGCCCGCCACGACGCCCGAGAAGGCGGCGACGAGTCGTTATGGCACCAGATGTGGGACCCGGCCGAGGAGCACTACCTGACAAGCGTCCGCCCGCCGACGACGTTCGATCTGGTCGTACGCCACTGAGGCCCAGCGATCGCCCGCGGCGTCCACTGTCGTTCGACCGTCGTTCCACACGAGGGACTCGGGGGGCACGGACTGATGCCCGCCGATCGTCGGTGAGGGTCACCGACAAGTGACCAGTGACAGCCGCCGATTGGCACTTCGGCGGAGGCGGGGGAGCGCACGATGACGACCAGGAAGACAGCGAAGACGGAGCGGGCGGTGCGCGATCGCGCAGGGGCCATCGCGGCGGCGCGCGATCGCCTCGATGCCGATCAGGCCGAGCGCCGCCGTCGGGAAGACGAGGCGTTCGCGCGCTACGCGCGAGCGGACCGTGATGCCGAGCAGATCGTTGCCGACCGGGACGCGGTGCTCGCCGACCTGGAGAGGCGCCGGCGCGGCGCTGAGGGCGACGCCGAGACGCGGCTCGGGGAGGTCGAGGTGCGCCGGCGGGAGATCCTCGCTGAGCTCCACCGCGACGGCCGCAAGGCCGAGGACCTGGCCGCGATGTTCGAGTTGCCGCTCAAGCGCGTGCGTGGCCAGCTGCGCCAGGCCCGCCGCGCGAGCGCGACACCGGATTCGCCGACGGTGGCCGCCCCACCGAAGCCATCGGCCACCACGAGCGACAACGCGTCCACCGCCTGAGATCCGGTGACCGCGGCTCCTGGCCGGCCAGGTGGTGGTCGCGGGCGACGCTGTGCCGCCGAAGGCGGGTCCGCTCCAAGTCCCCACGGCCCGGCGCGGCCCTGAGCGCCACACTGCGCCCGGGGCCGGCGAACGTGGCCGGCCCCGGGTGTCGGTCAGGTGGGCTGCGCGTCGCGCCAGGCGATGACGGCGAACTTGTCGGCTGTGGTCATGGCTCGCCAGTCCCGCTGCAGCCGGGCGTCACGCTCGGCCGGGCTGGTCGAGGTGGCGGCGATGTAGTCGCATCGGGCGGTCAGAATGGCCTGCCGGGTCGCGTCGTCGGCCTGGACGGCGACCCCTGGGGTGCCGTCCTCTCGGCAGTCCTGGCAGAGCCCGTCGTTGACGGCTCGGCGCTGGTCGGTGGCCGACCGCTCGACCCCGCACGCGACGCACGGAAGTCCACGCATCGGCGGCACCGCCGCCCGGTCGTAGTCCAGCCGGTCATCGCGGGCGGGCTCGTCGGTGTAGGCACCCGGGTCGATCCGGTCGGCGAAGTAGCGGCGGGCGACGGTGTCGCCGTCGACGGCGCGCGGGTCCCGTCGCCCGCGCGGAGCGCTCCGCCGGGTGGTCATCGCGCCCGGCTTGCGGGCCGCGTGAGCCTGGTCCTTGACCCGGTTCGCGCGCGCGATGCGCCCGGCGTCGCGGGCCTTCTCCGCCCGCCGTTCCGCGCTCGGCGCGCACGCCTCGACCAACACGCGGCCGTCGGCGTCGGCCTGGCGCCACTCGCGGCGCAGCCGGGCGAGCGTCGTGGTCGGGTGCTCGGCCTCCAGGGCCTCCACACACCGCACCAGAAGCAGCCGCGTCGCCGGGTCGGTGGTGTCCAGCAGCCGCGCCAGACGGGCCCGTGCGCCACGCACGGCGCCGCGCTCGATCATCTCGGCGATCTCACCCAGTTGGTCGGCCGCGTCGGTCATCGCAGCCCCCGCCGTGGCCGTGGTCGTGACCGCCGTCGTGTTCGTCGTGGTGGTGTCGGTGGGGTTCATCGCGACTGCACTCCTTCGCTGGCCGGTGGTCAGGACCGGGTGGGCCTGTCGGCCCGTGAGGGGCAGCGGGTGTCGTCCCCGCTGCCGCTTCGCGGCGGCCGCGCGGCCTGCGAGGCTCGCGGTCCAGGGCAGCCCGAAGGGCTGTCGCCGAAGGCGACGCGCAGCGTCAGCGGAGCGCCCTTGACCGGGAGACAGGCCGTGCTCAGCTCTAGGGCCGGCGGGCCCACCCCGCCGAAGGCGGGTCCACCGGGTTTCCTCGGCCCCGGCGCGGCCATGAGCGCCACCACCCGGCCGCCAGCCGCGGCCGCCCACCAGCACCCCGGCGTACCGGGCGTTGCAGGCGCTGCGCCCGCCGCCACCGCACCCCGGGATCGGTCTCAGCTGCTCGCCGCGACCTCGCGCAGGAACACGATCATTCGACTCGATCGGGCCTCGATGACGACTCCGCCGGCGAGCACGACCGACACCGGCTCGCCGGGGCCGTGGTGGACGACGTCGGCCACCCGCGCGCAGGTGGTGGTGTCCACCCGCGCGGGGACGCCGTCGTAGTCGTGGCGCATCCGATCGATCGTGTCCAGCGGCAGCAGGTCCCCTGCCCGGAGCTTCGTGGTGTAGGTCTGGTGGATCTCGATCTGCATCGCTGGGGCCTCCTCAACGGAACACACGGGGAGGGGCCCCGCCCGGCGGGCGGGGCCCCTCGGCGGGCGAGCCGCCCTCAGAACGGAGGCTCGTCGTCGCCGAGCTCGGCGTCGCCGAGGCCGGTCGGCTCGTAGAGGTCGACGAGCAGGTCCTCCAGCACGCGCTGGTCGCTGATGCTGAGCTGGGAGGGAATGATCCCGTCGAGGGCCCAGAGGCCGGTCTCGGTGTCGATGTCGACGCGTCGGGTAGCGCTGGTGCTGCTCATGTGTGGGCCTCCGGTGCTCGGTGCGGCTGGAACGCGGCGCAGCCTCAGCACGCCCGGGGTGGGGGCCCGCAGGGCCGGCGGCGGTTCTGGCTGGCCCATCCCGGTGTGACCCTGTACGCGACCGCCGCCGCCCCGCCTCGAGGTGACGGGGTCTCACCGGGATGGGTCGGCCAGGTTCGTCGGCGCTTGCCCCACCCCGGGTGTGCTGACCATCCGGGCGATCCAGACGTGCCGAGCACCGGAGGCCCACCCCGCACCACCACTGCGGGCGAACAGCCACCCCGCAGACCGACCGGCACCGCAGCCGGTGACCCGACCACCCCGGCCGGCACCGCGCCGGCGACCGGCGGTGCCCACCGGCACCGGGCCTGGTGAGACGAACACACTGACCGGCACCGGGCCTGGCGCCCCAGCCACGTGACCGGCACCGCTGGCGAACGCGCCGTCCGGCCGGTGGGGCCGGACGGCACGCGAGCGCCGGCGTCAGTCGCCAGCCTCGGCCTCGGGCTCGACCTCGGTGATGGTGATGTTGTGGGCGATCGGGATCGACAGGGCCGAGCTGATCTCGTGCTCACTCGCGCAGCTCGGGCACGGCACGCGCTCACCCACCTCGTGCTCGCCGGGCACGATGCTCATCGCGTCAGTGCACCCGTCACCGAACTCGACCATGGTCGCGTCGCTCAGGGCCAGGCCGTCCTCGACCCGCGGGTTGACGATCGGGAACTGCTCACTCATCACGGTCCTCCTCGCAGTGGCTGGGTGGTGCGGCTGGAACGCGGCCCTGCCTCAGCACGGCCCGGGTGGGCCCGCCAGGGGCGGCGGGGACCCGGTGCTGGCCCGTCCGGTGTGGGATCGGCCGCAGGCCGACGAGCGACCAGCGAGCTCGTCCCACCCGTGGCGGCGTCGGCGGCGGGCATCGCCGTGCACCCACCCGGGGTGTGCTGACCTCTGGGCGGTCCAGACGGGCCTGCCTCGCCTCTACGGGACCGTGCCCGAGCGAGTCGCCCCGACAGCACTCCTCAGGGCATCGGCAACAGGGTGGCGCCCTCGTTCACCGCGGCCTGCTCGGCCAGTGCACGGAACTCGTCCCTGACCTCGCCGATCCGGGACGGGTCACCGACCAGGAGCGTCTCCCACTCCTCGAGCGACCACCGGACCGTGACCCCGTGCCGGGCCAGGTAGAACGCGAGATGCCGGACCTTCCACCGGTCCCCGCGGTCGAGCCAGGCGTAGCCGAGCAGCTGCCACACCCACCGCGCGACCCGCGCGGGCTGATCGGCCCGCAGCACGGTCTTGACCTCCACCAGGGTGTCGCCGACCAACAGGTCGGCCTCCGCCCAGTGCGGCACCAGCACCGGCGAGGCGAAACCCAGGTCCTGCCCGCGGTCCGGACCGCCGGCCCACTCGTGCCAGGCCGCGAGCGTGCCCGACGACTCGACCACCCGCGCGAGCGCGGCCGCGTCGGCCACGACCGCCGGGGTGGCCAGCGCGCGCAGCTGCTCCACCGTCGCCTCGCCGGACTGCGCGATGCGGGCCAGCGCCGGCGGGGTGGTCCCGGACCGGTAGCGGTCCTCGCCGAGGGTCCACACCGTGTGGGTGCGGGCGAGCGCGGTCTCGGCGCCCGGTGAGCCGATCACCCCGGTCGGGGCATGGCGCCGGGCGAAGACGTGGCCCCGGTGGGCGAGTTCAGCGAACACGGCATCGCCGGGGCGCCCGCCGTGCCCGTCAGCCCGCGGCGCGAGCAACGCGACGACGTCACGCGGAGTGGGGCGCAGCCCCACCGCGACCTCAGCCAGGTCCGGTTCCTGGGCGAGCACGGCCTGCTGAGCCGGGTAGCCGGCCGCGATCGCATTGCTCTCCTGCGGCGAGATCAGCTCGGCCGCGACGAGCCCGTGGAGCGCCGCGTACGGCGCGGCGTCGTGGACCAGCGCGGCCAGCCGCGCGCTGACGATCCCGCCCACCATGGGCCAGTGTCCCGCGCCGATCCGGCCGGTCGGCCGCAGCGCCTCGGCCGCGGCCGAGGCGGCGCGGATCTGGTCGACCGCTGCGGTGGTGCCGGGAAGGTGCGTGGCGCACCACCGCGCGAGCACACCCTGCTGCAGCTGCGAGGTCAGCGACATCCCCCACCTCCGGGCTACTCCTCGCCGGTGTCGTTGCCGGCGCTACGGCCGCGGGTGACGGTGCGTGGGGCGCGCATCCCGAAGCTCATCCCGCGGGTCACGGTCCGCTCTGCTTCGGCGCGGGTGAATCCCGCGACCCCGATGTGCGCGGTGGCGGCGTCGAGCAGGACCGCGTAGGCGTTGTCGGCGTCGAGTTCTCCGCCGCCGACGAGCTGGCCGAAGACCCGGGCGGCGCCCAGCAGGGTGATCTGCCGCCGGCCCTCTGCGGCGTGTTCGATCTTGTCGAGTTCGTCGGCCTGGATCGCGGCGACGTAGGCGTTCGCGCGCCTGGTCGACTGCCTCTTCGCCGATACCTGCTGCGGGCGGGGCGCCGGTGGCGGGGTGAGCAGCGTGGCCAGCCAGGTGGGCAGCTCGGCGATCTGGCCGTGTTCGGCGACCAGGTAGGTGCCCTCGGGGCGGATGCTGCCGGCGCCGACGACGAAGCCACCCCCGGCGCGGGTGTCGATCAGCGGACCGAGGCTGTGCCCGTGCCCGCCGTGGGTGTTGCGCAGCTCCAGGCCCTCGGGCATCCGGTAGTAGAGGTGCTCCCCATCCGTGGGGGTCACCGTGGAGTAGGTGTCGGGCAGGGTCTCGCCGTGCTGGGCGGCGAGCTGGTCGAGGACCTCGCGGCCAGTAGTGGCTCCGTCCCATTCGGGCAGCGGCTGGGTGCGGGTGTCGAGGTCGATCACCACAAGTCCGGAGGGTCCGCAGGCCACGCCGACGTTCCACCGGGACGACGAGTGGGACCACCAGCGCCGGATCTGGGCGGGGTCGCGGGTGGCGCGCTGTTCCCAGCCCTGATGCCCGCCGGCGCAGGGCCCGCGGCCGCGGCACTGGGTCTCGCCGTGGAAGGCGGGGATCTTCGATCCGGCCTTGACCGGGAACACGAACAGCCCGGCGGCCGCGGCGTCGAGCGCGACCTGCCGCAGCCGCATCACCTCACGATCCAGGCGCGGGCGGACACGTCGCGGCATGCGCGCTGCCTCCTCCCGCCCGGCCCCGGTTGCGCTGTCGTGCACAGCATCGCACCGCTTCCCGACACTGCGGGGGCTGTTGGTGCTGGTCGTGACGGTCATGGGGTGCTCCTCCCGTGCTCTGTGGACCCGTGCCCGCCCAGGGATCCGGGCCGGCCAACCGGGGGCAGGCTGTGCGCCTGCCCCTCGGGGCCTCGCCCCGAGGGCGCGTCGAGGCTCACGGGTCCAGGGCAGCCCGCCAGGGCTGTCGCGACAGCGACGCGTCAGCGCCCTTGAAGCGTGAGGAACGCGCCCGCAGGATCGGCCCGATCCCTCCAGGTCCACCGCGCGGCGCAGCCGCTCCACCGGTCTGTGCTTCTCCTATGACGTCCACTCGGTGTGGCCCCGGTACGAACCCTCCGGGGCCACACCGAGCTGAGCGCTACAGGTCCATCTCCGTCTCCGCGTGCTGCTGGATCCAGAAGGAGCGCTCGGCCAGCTCTTCGTCGGTCGGCCCGCGACCTGGAACGGGCCGCGGTTCGGGCTCCCCTGCGGCCTCGCGCTGCTGCTCGGTGACCTCGACGGCGGCCAGGGCCTGTTCGGCACGGTGGACCCCTGCGTTGGCGTGACAGACCGCGTTGAGGTTGGCCAGGCTGGGCTCGTGGTCCCGCTCGTCGCGGGCGGTCTCCAGGTCGTCGCGCGCGTCGAGGAGCTGCTGTTCGGCCTGGGCGACGTCCAGGGCGCGGAACGAGCCATCGGTCATCAGGCCGAGATCGTTCACGGCGTTGGCCTCGTACCACTCCGGCGGCATGATGTCGCCGTAGTAGACCCCGGCCCCGGGGGCGAGTGCGCCGGGTTCGGCGAGACCGAGTTCGATCATCCGGGTGTCGGTCTTGGCGGTGTGGTCGTCCCATCCGGGCCGGCGTGTGTCGCTCATCGTGGCTCCTCGTGGTGTTGGACGGGTGGTGATGTGCCTGCGCGAGCGCGGCGAGACCGGGTGCGGCGGGGGTTCGGTGCTGGCCCGAGCGGGGTGGGAACTCGCGTAGCGGGTCCGAGCGAAGCGAGGCGATGTCCCACCCGGTCGGTGTCGGCCGCCGGTTCATCGCCCGGTTCCCGGGCACGGTGTGCTGTGTTTCGGGCGCTCACCTCACCCGACACCGCGCAGTAGCCTCAGCCTGGCGATCCGGCCGCGTGAGCCACCCCAGCCAGCAGTCCGCGGCGTGAGCCTGGGCGCGGTGGGTGACACTGCCGGGGGTTCGACGCGGTCAACGACGGGGGAGGCGCCATCGACGCGATGACGGCCTGGGCGAGCCCGGGGCTGCTCTCGGCCGACGACGATCCGGCCACGGCCCTCGCCTACGTGACCGTCACCTTCGCCGTGACCGTCGAGACCGGCGATCCGCATCCGGCGGCCGAGCCGGTCGACGCGATCATCTCGGCGCTGCTCGGCCGCGGGTTCGCGATGCTGACATCCATGGATCCCGGCGCGCTACGCGCGGCTCCGGCACTACCGGGGTGGTCCGGTGTGATCACCGGCGAGGACCGGATCCGGCTCGGTGCACCGGGCGAGCAGTTCTACGACGGCGACCTCGGCGCCGCTGTCCCCGCCCGGTGGCGCTCCACCGCCCTGACTCGGGGCAGGTTGGTGGTGCTGGTCGCCACCCGACTGGACCTGCACCGCGACGACCGGGCCGAGCAAGCGCACAGCGCCCTGCACGACGGTCGGCTCCTCGCCGGGCAGGTCCCGCCACGGGGCTCACCGGTCCCGTAGCGGGCTCCCGCCGATCCGAGCGGATCAGCCGGTGGCGAGATGGGCGTCGGCGACGACGTCCATGATCAGCTCGTCGGCTTCGGCGCCACGCCAGTACCCGGCGCGGCGCAGCCGCCCCGCGTGGGCGAACCCGGCCTTCTCGTAGGCGACGATCGCGCCGGTGTTGGGCTCGAGGACCTTGAGCCACACCGAACGCAGCGCCGAGATGGTGAACGCGTAGTCCAGGGTCAGCCGGGTCGCCTCGACCGCGAGGCCTCGGCCGCGGCCGCCGGCGCCGAGCAGGATGATGAACTCCGCCGTGCGCACGTAGTGGTCGATGCGCAGCGCGCTGGTCCCGACCGGCACCGGCCCCCCAGGCCGAGTCAGGTCGTAGATGGTGAACCGCGGGATGGTGCCCATGCTGCGGGCCTGGGCGTCGTAGCCGGCCAACCGCGCTTCGAGCGATTCCGGGGTCTGGCGGCCCATCCCGGCGATGACGGCGGGCTCGTTCTCCCACTGCCAGTACAGCTCGGCCAGCTCGCGGGTGAACGGGCCCAGCGCGGTGCGCTCGCCCCGCATCCACAGCATCGGTGTGGCCGCGGGGGCGGGGTCGCCACTCGTGGCGCCGGGGTTGGAAGTGTCGGTGTGGCCGTTGGAGGTCAGCGTCATGAGGTGTCTCCTTTCGCCGCCCGGTCACGGCCGCGCGCGGGGTCGGGTTCGGGCAGCTGGATCAGTGGTGTGAAGCGCAGCGTGGAGGTGGGCTCGCCGACGGGGCAGCCGTCGAGGCGCAGCCAGGCGTGCAGCCTGATCGGATCCGCGGCGATCCCGTGGCACCACCCAGCTCGCCGGCCGGTGACGGCCAGGGCGAGCATCGCCGCGACGGTTTCCTCCAAGCACGCTGTCCGGAACGGAGATACGCCTCCGATGACGCGCACACAGTGTAGGACCGCGACCACCTGGGTGTCGCGCGCCGGACGGCGCGCCACCCCCGCCGCGATACGGACCAGGCGCAGCATGCGCGAGAACCCACGGGCCCGGCGCCCGGTCGTGCGCACGAGCAGCACTGCTGCGAGCGCGCACGCCGCGATCGGTGCCCACGCCGGCGACAGCGGCCCGCGCACCGGGAGTGCGCCCGGCGCTTCCTGGGTGCCCCAGCTGGCCTCGGTTTCCGGGAGGTCGACGATCGGCGCGGACTCCTGGCCCGGCTGGGCCGGGTGCAGGAACCCCGCGCTCGACAGGCTCGCGGCCAGCGCCTCGGCCTCGGTGCCGGGCGCCCAGGTGCCGGTGGCGTCGAGGTCGAGGAAGGCCTCGCGCTGGGAGCCGAGTAGGGCGCGCACCGTGCCGGTGCGTGCGTGCAGCAGCACGACGGTGTGGCCGAGATCCGCGGCACGGACCTCGGGCGGACGGACGAGCAGCGTGGTCATCAGAAGACCTCCCATCGGGAGTGGGTCGAGCCCGCTGGTCGCGGGTCCTCGTCGGTGGTGGTCCAGCGGGCGGCCGCGGGCCGCTGGTCGAGGGCGCGTAGCCACACCTCGGTGGCCAGGACGGGGTTGAGCTGGTGGAACCCGATGCCCGGGGCGCCGGCGGCGGCGCGGGTGAGCAGCGCCCGGTAGTGGGCGGGGTCGATCAGGCCGCGGGCGGCCAGCTCGCCGTCGACGAGCCCGGTGAGGGCCTGGAGGTGGGTGCGCAGTCCCCGGTACTGGTCGGGGGTGAAGTCGCCCTTCGTCCGCCGCGCCGTCACCGTCTCGGGCAGCAGCCCGGCCATGGCCTGGCGCAGCACCGGCTTGTAGTCACCCGGCGCGGCGCGCAGCGGTCCGGGGACCGCGAGTGCGGCCTCGACCACGCTCGCGTCGGTGAACGGGTTGTGCAGGGTGATGCCGTGGAGCTGTTCGATGATCTGTGCGTCGGCGCGGGCGGTGCGGGCCACGACCCGCATCGCTGTGCGGGTGCGTGCCGCCTCGCCCGGCTCGCCGCGGGCCGCGGCCGCCCGGGCCCCGGCGAGCAGCGGCCAGACCGCCGTGCGCCGCAGCCGGGCCCAACCCAACGCGTGACGCAGTAGTAGCGCCTGCGAGTGCAGGGTTCGCGTTGCGGCGAGGTCGGGCAGGTATCCGGGTTGCGGGCCGAGCAGGGTGTCCCCACCGTCGCCGGTCACCAGGTCCCCGACCCCACGACCGGCCAGCAGCGCGAGTTCGGCGTCGAACCGGGCGATCGCGACCGTGGACGGCGCCGGCTCATCGGTCGCCGGAACCAGCTCACCCATCCGCCCGTAGGGCAGGTGACGGTCATCCAGGGGGCAGAGCAGGTGCTCCACGGTCCGGGCCAGCCCGGCCAGCCCGGTGCGGGCGTAGACGACCGCAGCGCGGGCGTAGTCGAGATCCCCACCCGCGGTGGTCCCGGCCGGGTGCACCGTCACCGCCACAGCGGCGTGGCCCAGGTCCTCGGCGCGAGCGGTGCGGCACTGGGCGAGCAGCATCGCCAGCGACGTCGAGTCCATTCCCCCTGAGCAGTCCGCGGCCACTGCATGGCCGGTCGAGCTGGCACCCGCGGCGATCTCGGCGACCGCTCCCTGCATCGCCGCCCGTAGCCGGTCAGCCGGCTGATCGGGCCCGCTGCTCGGGGCGCCGGCGGTGGCGAGCGGGCGGATCGTGGTCCCCGACGCGGAGACGGTCAGGCGGGCACCGGGCGGTACTGCGGTGACCCCGGCGAACGCCGACCGGTCGCCGGTCCCGCTGCCGTGCTCGGTGCTGTGTGCCGGGTGCAGGTGGGCGTGTAGCCATGTGTCGTCGACGTTGGCGCCGATCAGGGCGGCGAGCGCCACTGCGCTCGATCCCCACAGCGGGGCGCCGTCGGCGGTGGTCGCGGTGTAGATGGGCTGGACCCAGCCAGGATCGGTGAGCACCACCGTGGCCTCATCGGTGATCTCCACGACGGTGTAGGCCCCGGACAACGCGGTGACCGCCGAGTCGGGCACCCCGTGTCGGACCCAGTGCTCCAGCACCTCGACGTCGCAGCGGGCGCGCCCCAGGACCGCCACCGTCGGGCCGGGGCCCTGCACGGTCGCGGCCTGCGAGCTGGGCCAGTCTCCGCACACCCACGCCGTTCTGACGTCCCGGCCGAGCGCGCAGGCGCCGGCCGGGTACCCGGCCCCGGTGCAGCCGGTGCCGGTGTGGGCAGGGCCGGGGGCGGCGGTGCCGCGGCCACCGAACCATCGAACGCTCATCGTCTCGACCTCCCAGGTCGGGTTCTCCGGCGCACCCCGGGGGGTGGGGTGCTGTAACGACGAGGGCCCGGTGAACGACAGTGCGTTCACCGGGCCCTCGCGCCTACGGCCTTGGATCAGGCGTAGACGTAGCGCTTGTCCTCCGACGTGCCCGAACCACCGCCCTCGGTCAGGACCGCGGCGTCACCCAGCTCGACCATCTCGGTCTCGTTGTGCTGCGACATGCAAGATCACCTCCTCTCGGGTGTGCTCGTAGGCGCATCGACCAAGTACTGGCCGCGCGCTGCCTTCCCCAGCCGCTACCGGCCGGATCCGGGCCCACCGCCGGTCGCGGTGGGACGTGACTCGCCCGCACCGCGCGGGCCGCCGCGCCGGGGACGCGCGCTCGCCCGACCGGTGTGACACCACCCCGCCCGCACTCGGTGGGCCGAGGGACGAAGTCGGTGGTGTCACCCGCGTCGGGTGTGGCTGGCGCGGCATCGGTGGGGAAGGCGGACCGTGGGGTGCAGAGTCACCACGTCCCCACATCGACGGCGGAGGATGCTCCGACCGGGCGCCACGGTGGTCCCGGCCGCGGTCGTGCTACCGGCACGAGGCCTCACTCACCCCGGCTCCGGGCGGCGGCGCTGCGCGTGGGCGTCGGTAGTGGTCTGACGACTATCGTTCGACGCGGCTGTAGCCGTTGTCGATCGTCACCCCCGCCGGGACCGATCGGTCCCGGCGGGCCTGGCTCTGGTCCGGTCCGGTCATGCGCTGGTGCGGGCGTCGGCCCGCCACCGGTCGAGGGTGCGGCGGCTGACACCGGTCTGGGCGGCGACGTCGTCGATCCGATCGCCCTGCTCGACCCGGGCGATGGCCTCAGCTCGTCGTCGGGCCCGTTCACTGCGTGGAGTCCGGTGGTCGGTGCGGCGGGGGCGGCCGGCGTCGCGGCCTCGCCGTAGGGCGCGGCGCTCGTCCTCGCTCAGCCCGCCCCATACCCCGATCTGCCCGGTGGACAGGGCCCACTCCCGGCAGGCGGCCATGACTGGGCACCGGCGGCACACGGCCTTGGCGGCGTCGAGCTGGCGCTCGGCGGCTGGCCCGGACCCGACGACGAAGAACAGCTCCGGGTCCTCGTCGCGACACGGCAGGGCGTTGTCCAGGAAGTTCATCGCTGCTCACCTCTTTCGGCGGTCGGGTGGGGTGGAGACCGGGCGGGGCACCGCCTGAGGGGTGGCTGGGTGCCCCGCCCGGTGGCCGACCGGGGGTCAGTCGGCCGTCTGGGGAGCGGTGGTCGAACCGGCTCGTTCGCGCCCGGGCTGGCGGGTCACCGTCGCCCTCGCGCGGCGCAGGTCGGCGGCGATGGTCTGGGCCCGCAGCTCGGTGCGCCGGACCGGGTAGTCGGCCCCGGCGGGGGTGAAGGAGTTGTCGGCGAGCTTGCCGATCACGATCACGGCGTCCCCGGCGTGCAGCGACTCCGCGGTGTTCTCGGCCAGCTCGCGGAAGGCGACCACCTCGGTCCAGACCGGGGGGTTCTCGCGCCACTCGCCGCTGCGGCGATCGAAGTACCGGTCGTTCTGGGCGATCGAGAACCGCAGGACCGCGTCCCCGGTGTGCTCGCTGTAGAGCAGCTCGGGCGCCTTGCCGATGTTGCCGGTCAGGGTGATCTCGTTCATGGGTACCTCCAGGGGGTGTCGGGCTGGTTGGTGACGCGGCCCTGCCTCAGCGCGGCGGCGCGAGGCCCGTCAGGGGTGGCGGGGGTTCGGTGCTGGCCCGAGCGGGTGGGAATCCGCGAAGCGGGTCCGAACGCAGTGAGGCCCCTGTCCCACCCGCTCGGCGTCCGGGCGCCGGTTCATCGGCACGTACCTCGCGCCGGGGTGCTGACCTTCGGGCGTCTCCACACCTGGGCACCGACATCCCCAGGAGGCATCCCGCCCCACCGGGGGCACTCGTTCCCGGCCGACGCGTCGCAGCGTGGCGGGCACGGCCGCCGTCAGCAGACAGCCACAGCGCCCAGACAGCCCAGACCCATGCTCAGACCCAGACGACGTCGCGCTGGTGGGCTCGCGCGTAGAGCGTGACCTCGCGCAGCACGGTGAGCCGGTCCTGCAGCCACCCGGCCTGGCGCCCGAAGTCGATCACCGCGCCGTCGCGGTGCTCGGTGGCTGGTACGCCGGCGTCGGCGGGCGCCGCCGCCAAGGCCAGCTCGACCCGGCCGAGCATCAGCTCCGCGGGCAGAGATCCCACCAGGGCATCCTCGGCGTCCTGCGGAGTGGACGGCGCGATCCCGGCCATGGACGCCGGGTGCAGGTCGCCGGCGCCGATCTCCGGGCACAGGCCCAGGGCACGCAGCAGCGTGCGCGCCTGGACGCTGGCCACGTCCAGGCGTGGTTCGTCGTCGGTGCTGCGGTACTCGACGACGTAGCCCGCTTGGCCGGCGCACCACGGATCCGTGCAGAACCGGTGGTGTTCGGCCAGGCCCGCGGTCGCGGCGGTGTAGTCGCGGAACCGTCGCCGGTCCTGGCGCGGGTCGGCGAGGCAGTGGATCGACGCGCCGAGCACGGTCGCACCGGCGGCGGGCTCGGCGGGGAAGAAGGTGACGGTCACGGTCGGCTCCCTGCTGCTGGTGTTCGGGCGGGCAGGCCGCCGTGGTGGATGGCGTAGAGGTCGGTGAGGTGCTCGCAGACGTCGCGGGACTCCCCGGCGGTGATCATCGGGAGGAACTGGCGGGTGTAGATGCCGCTGCTGCCCTCGACGAAGCACATCCCGCCGGGCATCAGGTCACACGGCTGCGGGCCCTCGCCGGGCACCTGCTCGCGCACGTCGTGGAACTCCACCCCGCCCATGTCCGGCGCATCGAGGTGAGCCCAGAGCTCGACGGCTCCGGCGGGGCCGGAGCAGATCAGCGAGTGCTTGGTGTGGAGTCCGCGGACCTGGCGCCGACCCCAGAGGGTCAGGCCGGGAACGTGGAGGATCTCGCCGTTGATGTGGGCCAGGGTGTTCATCGCGTGTGCCTCTCGTTCGGGACCGGCTCGGAGCCAGAGCCTGTGGTGATCGGCGGCCAGGGGAACGGGAGTGCCCGTCCTCCTGGCCGGAGGTGGTCAGGGGTTCGCGCGGTCCATCACGCGCCCGGCGATCAGGACGTTGTGGTAGGCGGCGAGGGCGTCGCCGCTGGTGCGGCCGTCGTCCTGGACGTTCTGCGCCGCGCGGGCGGCGGACGAGACGAGGTCGGGCAGGACTGGTTCGATCACGAGATCGAGGACGGCGTCGGCGAGGGCGCCTTCGTGGTCGGCGAGCACGTGCAGGGAGACCCCGGCGCGGTGCAGCGCGGCGCCGATCAGACACATCGGGCGGTGGCCGTCGGCGCTGACGTAGCGGCACGAGGGCAGCCCGTGCTCGACGCTGTTCTCGGCGAACAGCGGGTGGTGATCCTGCGGGTCGACGTAGGCGTCGGGGTCGGTGTCGATGTCGGGGTAGGTCCAGTTCAGGCCGCGGTCGGCGACCACGGCGTGCAGCGCAGCAGTGAGCTGGTCCTCGGTGATGGCGAAGGTGGGCATGATGAATGACCCCTCTGGAGAAGGTGGAATGGGAAACGACGCGGCGGGACCCGGTCCCGGTGGGCCGGTCTCGCCGGGGCTCAGCGGTTGAGCAGGTCGCGGTGGTAGCCGGCCAGGGCCACGATCACGGGTCCGAGGTCGGCGGCGTCGACGATCGGCCGGATGTCGCGGGCCAGGGCATCGTCGGCGAGCGTGTCGGGGTAGCAGATCCCGACGGTGACCTCGTCGCCGGTGAGCTCGCAGTCCTCACCCAGCTCCTCGGCCCACCGCTCCGGACACAGCGGGTGGACCGAGTGCAGCGTGACCGAGAGACCGGCCGTCCCCGCGCAGCTGGCCCACTGTGCTGCGAGCCAGCGCATCTCCACCGCGCCGTCGTGGTCGGAGACGACCAGCCGGATCCAGTGCGGATCCAGCGCGATGGAGACGCCCAAGCCGTCGAACCGGGTCGAGCGCTCCCGGAGCCGGTCGAGGCTCAACGCCTCACCGCGCCGGGCACCGACGCTGGTGCTGGTGTTCGTGTTGGTGATCGTCATGGTGGCCCTCCACGGGGTCGGTGAGGCTCGGTGGCTGGAACGCGGCTCTGCCTCAGCACGGCGGCGGTGGGGCCCCGCAGGGGCGGCGGGGGTTCGGTCTGGCCCGGCCGGTGTGAGACCGCGGCCGGGACCAGGACCCGGCCGGGAACAGGCGCTACCGGCCCGCTCCCCGGCTACGGGCCCAGCAGGTGACCGGCGGCCCTGCCCGAGCGGCACCCCGGGTCCTCGCCGCCGGCACCGGGCTGACCGGCTCCGCTACGGCCCGTCTCGTCCTGGCGGTCTCACCCGGCCGGGTCGGACGGGTTCATCGCCGCGCACCCCACCGCCGCTGTGCTGACCTGTGGGCGATCCGGCCCGAGCCCTCCCCGGCTCCAGGACCCGGCCCACCACCGACATGTCCCGCCGGACACCCCACGGGGCAGGGCACGCTGCGGCGCCCCGCCCCGAACGAGGTGACGATCAGCCAAGGGCCGCTGCCTCGCTGTCCTCCTCACCCTCGGGTGCACCCTGCTCGTTGACATCAACGGCGTCGCCGGCGTCCTGGGGGACGTCGGTGTCCTCGGTGGCGTCGTCGGTGGTGTCGTCGGTGGCGTCGTCGGTGAGGACGAGCTGCTCGACGTCGGCCAGGGCGTAGCCCCAATCGCGCAGCTGGGCGAAGTAGCGGCGCGTCGCCGGGGTCGGGTTGCGCCAGCTGTCGCGGCTGGTGCCGTCCTCATAGGCGGCGAGCACCAAGGCGAGCGCGAGCATGGTGGCCCGGGCTGCGGAGCCGGAGCGTGCGGCCTCGGCGACGGGGCTGGGTCTGCCGCTATAGTAGCTGTAGCCGCCGCCTGCGTCGCTGAGCCCGAGCAGTGTTGAGGCGAGGTCGTTGCCGGATTCCATCGCCCGGCGCAGGTCGTGGTCGCCCTGGGCGAACTCGGCGGCGACGAAGATCGCCGCTCCCTTCGGGGCAGCCTTGCGCGCGAACAGCTCGCGCAGCCAGTCGCGGCGCACGACCTGCGCGGACTCCCACGCCTTGTTGTTCGCGATCACCGTGCGGCGTGTCTCACGCGCGGCTTCACGCTCGCGGTCCTCCCGGGCCTGACGCTGCTCGTCGGTCTCCCCGACCGGCGCCGCCGGCTTCTGGCTGCTGTTCGGGCGGTCGTAGCGTTCGGCGTGGCCGTGGGTGGCGGGGTCGGTGCACACCCACAGCGTGTGGGCGGTCTTTCCCTGGTCGAAGTCGAAGCGCACCGTGACCGTCGCGGCATGGCCCGGGCAGTCGCGGTGGGCATCCTCGGTGAGCTCGGTACCTGACGGGTCGTCCAGGCTGGGCCGCAGCCGGGCCAGGGTCATCGCAGTGTCGTGACCGGCGTCGTCACGACCCAGGACGGTGACACCGTCCTCGCGCAGCTGGTCTTCGAGCTCAGTGCACAGGACCCGCTCGGCGCGGGTGTCACGCAGCCGCTGCGCGGCGTGGGCGAGCTGGTGAGGCCGCTGTAGCGCGGTTTCGGTGAGCCGGGCGACGGCGTCGTCGTCGTCGCTGAACTCGGCGATCACCGACATCTGGATCAGATCGAGGTCGTAGCGGGCGCCGACCTCGATCGCGCGGGCGCTGCCGGCGACCGCGGTGGTCTGGCGGACCCGCTTGGCCGGGGTCCGCGTGGTGCGCGCGATCTGCGCCGCGGACATCCCGAGCCCGAGCAGCTGCTGGTGGGCGGTGACCTGTTCGGCATCGGAGATGTCGGCTCGGTGCTGGTTCTCCGTGAGCTGGTCGATGATCCGTTCGGCGTCGTGAGTGCGTCGAGCCCGCTCCGGTTCAGTGTCGATGTCAGCGGTGGTCGGCTGGGGTTCGATGAGGACCCTCACGCGTGCCAGGCCGGCCTTGAGCGCGGCCAGGGTGCGACGTTGGCCCTTGCGCACGACCAGCACGCTGACCCCGTCGCCGTCGCCGTCGCCGTCGTTGCGTCGGTAGACGCTGATCGGCTCACGTACACCGCGGTCGCGGACCGAGGCGCAGAAGTGCGGGTCGAGCTGAACCTCGGTGCGGGTGTTGACCTCCAACACCAGCTCGGCGGGGTCGGCCCAGGCCAGCTCACCGAGCTGGTCGAGCGTGCTGAGGGCCGCGCTGGTGTCGAACCCCGGGCGGGTGGTGGCGAACTCGGTGTCGGACTGGTCGTCGGTGCCGACCGTCGCTTCTGTGGTCGCTTCGGTGGTCGGTTCTGTGGTCATGGGCAGCAGGCCTTTCACTCACCGGTGATGTCCACCCGGCGTCGCTGGCCGGGTGGTGCGTCCCCGATGGCCGGGGGCGCGCTGCGCGTCTCCGGCGGCCCGACGGGTGGCTCGGTGGGGGTTCTGCCGTGGTCGCGGCGGTGTGGACCCGCCGGGCGGTGGTGGTGCGCATGCAGGTAGCTGCGGGGCGGGTTCACCCGCGGGGACCCCGCGGCAGGTTCATCACCGAGCCACCCGTCGGGATGCCAGCGTGGGGTCCGCCCCCTGCTGCGGGGCGGACCCACACTCCGGCGACTCCGTCTACTGCTGTTCGACGGCGGTGTCGTGGTCGTGGCTGTGCCGGCAACGTGGCTCGCGAGGGGGCAGGCACTGCGCTGCGAGCTCGAGCAGACTGGTGTCGTCGTCCAGCCCGATCGCGGTGAACATCTCATCGAGATGGCCGACCAGATCAGCACCGCTGATCGACCCGCCGCCGTCGTCCTGGAGATCCCGCCAGGCCACAAACAGCCCGAGAATCCACCGCTGGGCAGGGGGCGTCGGCGCACAGCGGGAACGGCCGGTGCGCGGCCGGCGGGGCGAGGTAAGCGAGCACTGCGGGGATCACGCGGCACGCCGGTTGGTGTGGCGGTGCAGGACCGGTAGGACGCTCTCCGCGATGGTGGAATCGGTACGGCCGTGCTCGACCAGCGCACCGTGGGCGGTGACGAGGTAGTGCCAGCCGATCCGCCAGCCGGCCCGCTCGAGCGGGGCGAACCACACCCGTGTCCCGTCCGGTGTGGTGAGCACGAACGCGGGGGTGCCGTGACTGTCGGGTGGGGTCTGGGTGAGCTGGTCGGGATCGATACCGCGCACGGAGAAGATCCGCCGGATGTCGGCAATCGTGGTCATCGCTGGAGCTCCTGTTCGCAAGGGGATGGTGGTCAGACACGCCCCGGCCCGCCGACCGGCACCCCGCTGACGACGAGCGGGGGTGCCGGTCGGACGGGCTACCGAGGTGAGGAGCGGTCAGCTCGCGGCCGCGGCGAAGGTGGCCGAGAGCTGCATGGCCTCGATGCCGCGTGACTCGACCTCGTAGGCCTCGTCGACGTCGGGGATGCTCTGGGCGGCCGCAGTGACCGCGTGCAGCACCCCACCCGAGGTCGGGGCCCCACCGCGGATGAAGTGGGTCAGGATCGAGTCCTGGGCGGCGGTGGAGAAGCGCAGCTTCTTGCTGACGTGCTCGATGGTCTGCTGAGGGCGGGTGACCTCGACCCCGGCGTCGGCCTCGATCTCGGCGATGCGCTCGGCCACCCAGTGAGGGTCGAGGAACTTGCCCACGGCGTCGCGGGTCATGTTCTTGGCCAGGGCCAGGCTGGCGGCCTGGGTGTCGGACGACCAGTCGATCTGGCCGTGCTCGAGGCGCCCGCCGGCGTGGACCTCATTGATGGCGTGGCGGGTCAGGGTCATGCCGTTGTTGCAGATCTGGACGGTGAGCTGGGGGATGAGGCGGAACTTGCCCTGCCCGGTCTCGGAGTTGGTCAGGACGAACCCGGCGAACACCGTCGGGTTGTCGGCGCCACGGTCTCCGGAGAACGGGGAGGTGTAGCCACGCAGCAAGGCCGGTGCCATCGCCGCGACCGCGGTGGAGCGGATCTTGACGTACATGCGGGACTCGGACAGGTCCGCCGAGACGATGTCGACGGGGTGGCCGGCCTCCCGGATCCCGTCCAGGCAGGTCATCAGCACGTCGAGGTTCTCGATGGGGCGGTAGCGGTCCGACAGCAGCGCCCTCATCACCCCGTGCCGTCCGTCGCCGTCGGCCAGGCCGCGCACCAGGAACCGGCGCTCGGGCCGGTGGGTGAGCCAGCCGTTGACGTTGGCGTCGTAGAGGTCGATGTTCTGCTCGCGGGTTCGCCGCAGGTAGGCGGGCGGGATGCCGAGCTTGTCGGCGATGCCGCTGTCGGCGGTACGGGTCGGGGTGAGGCTCAGGTCACCGGTGGTGACTCCGTCCATCGACAGCTCGACCCCGGCGCCGTGCACCAGCATCTGCCCGTCCTGGGCCGCCAAGGCGGACGCGGCGACGACGTGGTCGGTCTTGGCTGCCTGCTGGGTACGCAGCAGCTCGACCATGTCGCTCAGGTCGGCGTTGCGGGTGGTCAGCACGACGGCGTTCTGGTCGGTGGTCTGCTCCATGGCGGGGTTCCGTTCTCTCGGGCGTACGCACCGGCCCCTGGGGAAGCGGGGCCGGTGCGGTCCCGACCGCTGTGGTGGGACGTGACTCGCCCGCACCCCGCGGCCCGGCGCGGCGGGGCCGCGCGCTCGCCCGACCGGTGTGACACCACTCCGACGACCCATCCCGCAGCTGACGACACAGACCTGGTGGTGTCACCTGTGTCGGGTGCGGCAGGGGCGGCATCGGCGGGTAAGCCGGGCCGCGGGGTGCAGAGTCACCACGGCCCATCCAGCTGCGGTCGCGACCTCACCGGAACCCTGCGCTCACCGAATGACCACGCAGAACCCCATAGTTCGAACTATTGTTCCCATCTGAGTTAGGCTGCGCGGGTCCGTCGGGGTGGGGGAAGCACCCCGACGGACCACAAAGCTGGACGCCGCGACGCGAGGCTGGGGGATGGGCGAGAACAGTCGTTACGACCGCTACGCCCACCGAGTCGGCGCCGAGATCGAAGCCGAGGCCTCGGCGCTGCGCGTCGTGGCCGGCCTGGTCGAACGGGGGTGCCGCCGATCCCGGACCGGGTGGTCGCCGGTCGGGTCGCGGGCATCTTCTCGGCCGCGGCCGCCGAGCTCTCGGCAGGCTGGCCGGTGCAGCTGCAGCTGCGGCGCACGGTGCGTTGGACCGCTGATGCGCTCCGCGCCTAGTGTCCTGAGTCAGTGATTCGTTTGCAGTAGTGAGCGACGCTGTCGAGGATCTCGTCGGCGGTTTTGGTCCAGACGTAGGGCTTGGGATCGTCGTTCCAGGTCTTGATCCAGGCTCGGACGTCGGCGTTGAGCGCGCGGACCGAGCGGTGGGTGGAACGCCGCAGCTTCTTCGTGGTCAGCTCGGCGAACCAGCGCTCGACGAGATTGAGCCATGACGAACTGGTCGGGGTGAAGTGCAGGACGAACCGCGGGTGAGCGGCCAGCCAGCGGCGGATCGCCGGGGTCTTGTGGGTGGAGGCGTTGTCCAGCACCAGGTGCACGTCGAGCTCGGCGGGGACTTCGCGGTCGAGGGTGCGCAGGAACTTGCCGAACTCGACCGCCCGATGGCGGGCGTGCAGGGAGCCGATGACCTTGCCGGTGGTGATGTCGAGGGCGGCGTAGAGGCTCGAGGTGCCGTTGCGGACGTAGTCGTGGCTGGCCCGCGCCGGGCTGCCGGGCAGCATCGGAAAGACGGGCTGGGTGCGATCGAGAGCCTGGATCTGGGTCTTCTCGTCCACACACAGCACCAGCGCGCGTTCGGGCGGGTCGAGGTAGAGACCGACGACGTCGCGGACCTTGGTCCACGAACAACGGATCTTTCGACAGCTTCCAGGAGTCGGTCTTGTGCGGCGCCAGTCCGAACGCCCGCCACACCCGCGACACCGTCGTCTGCGACATGCCTAGGTGGGCTGCCATCGAGCGGGTCGACCAGTGAGTCGCATCCGCCGGTGTCGTCTCCAAGGTCAGCACGACCAGGCGCTCGACCTGCTCGTCGGTGACCGTGCGCGGACGCCCCGGCCGCGGCTCGTCGACCAACCCGTCGAGGCGGTGCTCGGCAAAACGGGACCGCCACGTCGTCACCGTCGGTCGCGACACCCCCAACCAGGCCGCGACCTCGGTGTTCGACCTACCCTCGGCGGCAGCTAGCACGATCTTGCTCCGGGTGGCCAACCCGGCCGCGCTGGTTCGTCGCCGCGCCCACGACTCAAGCTGGGACCGCTCGTCGTCGGTCAGGATGATCCGCGCCGGCTTCGGTCCCCGAGTCGCCATGCCGCAGCCTAACAACCGACAGCGATTTAACAACTCAGGACACTAGCTCGATCCCCGGACGAGTGGGCAGCGGTGATGCGCGCCTCCGAGGAACGTGCCGCGGTCCAGCTCCGTGATTGCGGCCTCCTGCTCGCACACTTCGCCCGGCAGCTGCGGCGCCGCGCGGTGCAGGTCACCTACGCCGGGTTACATGGCCAGGACATCGGGCTGGCGATGGCCGCTGTATTCGACAGCCTGTCTGTGACGCTGGATCAGGTCCCGAATCAGGTCCGCCGCGAAGCACTGGCCGCAGCGCGGCGCGAACACACGGGCCAGATGCCCCCAACGATCCGCGTGGGCGCATTCGCAAGTGTCTCACCAGCGGTTTTGGTCACTAGCCGCGCCGCCCGGGGTGCACCGGGCCGCTGTGTGCCCGGTCAGGGCACGTGACCGGTGCGAGCTTCCCGGAGCTGGCGCAGATGCTCGCTGAGTGCCTCCCGTGCAGCCTGCCGCGCCCCCCGGCCGGCCGGCCGGTCCAGCAGCGCCGGGTCGAGCTGCACTACCGGCCTAGCACCGCGCTGCAGGACCGGTGGCTGCCGGCAATCGGAAGCCGGAGCGGTGGTGCAGCGCATGTGGCCGATCTGGACGGCGCGGATCTCGTGCAGCCGCCCGCGCCAGGGCCGCAGCCGTGCCCCCATGACCCGTAGCGGGTCGCGGGCATCGGTGGTGACCGGTCCACGGGCCTGGTCAGGCCGGTCGGGGTGGTATTCGAGGGCGTGCCGGAGCCCGGCGACGGTGGCACCGGCTTCCCACCACTGCTTGAGAAGAGCCCGGGCACGCCAAATCTCGATCTTGCGGCCTTTTCGGCCTCCTAGGCCGAGGAGTGTGATCAACGAGAGAGTTGCCGCGTTTCTGGCACCGGCGGTGTCGGGCACGTCGTAGGGGTGCCAGGTGGGTAATGAGCCGAGTTGCGGCCGTCTGCCGCCCGACAAGGGCTTAGTAGACACGTGAGTAGTGGGGAGGTCGCCACTTTCATCCACAGTGTCCTGACCTTGGAATCCATGCTGCTCATCGGCAGCCTCATCTGCGAGGGTCAGACCAGCGTCGAGGCGGGGCAGCGGGCTGTGGGCGACCAGCGCGTAGGTGGGGGTCCGGCCGGTGTCGGTGCCGAGGAATTCCGCGCTCGCGCCCGGTTCGACGACGACGAGCAGCCCGCAGTCGCGGGCCCAGGCCAGCACTCGGGAGACCGTGCGCTCGGCCCGGCCGCCGGCGGCCCCCAGCCGTTCTGCGGTGAGTCCGGTGATCAGTCCGGTCTCCCAGTCCATGTGGCACACCAGCCTGTGCAGGATCGCTGACCAGCTGCGGCGCTTATCCGCGCGCCAGTCCTCGTCGTCGACGAGACGAGCGACGTGGTCGAGGGCCTCGGACTGGGCGGTCAGGACCCGGTACTCGCGGTCGATGAAGTGGCGCCAGCCCGGGTGCGGGACGAACCCGGCGCGGTGGCGAGCGCGGGCTCTGGCGACACCGCGAGCCTGCGCCCGTCTGCTCGGCGGTAGCGCCCGACTCCTACGGCCAGGGCCGCTGGCAGGTCCGCTGCGGCGGCGGGCGGCCTTACCCCGAGGAGTACGGCTCGGTGCGACCGCGGCGCGGATGCCGAAGTTGTCGGTTGCCCGCTGAGCGTTGAGTGGCAGTTGGTGGAGCAGGCAGAGCTGGGAAGGACCGGAGGCCAGGGTGAATGCGCCGTGCTCGTAACACAGAGTGCAGAACCCGGTGCCCGCTGCTGGCGAGCGCTCTGGTTCTGGGCACGACGAACTCGCCCCGTGTGTGTGGTGGTTGGCTCCCGGCCCAGGATGTATCCTGGACACGCGAAAGCGCCCCTTCTTCGTAGGTGGGGGATTGGCCCCGGTTCGCCGGGGCTACGGCGTCAGGCGGGTGCTGGTCCGACCTGATGCGAGAACGAACCGAGGCGGCCCCCTGGCCGGGGGGTCGCCTCGTTCTTGTCTAGGAGGCCTTGTGCAGAGGCAGCTCCTCCTGACCGTGGCTGGTGGATGTGATCGGCAGCTGTTCACGGTGCTGCATGCCGAGCCTGATCAAGGCTGCCAGCGTGTCGGAGTAACTCCAGTCGAGGTCGACGGCCAGCTGACGGACCGCGGCGCCCTCGTTGGCAGGCAGCCGGGTCACCATCGTGTCGCGGGCCCCCTTGGAGGGGCGCCCGCCGTGGGCTTCCCGTTTCGGCATGCGCGGGATCTTGCCACAGGTTTCTGATACAGCTGAGCCGACGCGCCGCGACTCCGTGTTTCGCCCGGCTCCCCGACCCGAGCCCCCGCCGGAAGGGCGGAGTAGTGCGCCTATCAGCTCAGGTCGAGCCCGTTCTCCTCATTGCGGTCGTAGCCCAGCTCTTGGGCTTCAGGCTCCCGGCCTTGGAGCTCGTGGCGATGCTGTAGCTGATAGTCAACATCGTCGTGCACTGTCGTCAGGGTTTGGTGCTGTGTGTCCAGTCCGTGGAACCGCCAGGCACCGAGTTCGGGAGCGGCGCATTGATGCAGCAGGCGTTCGGCGAGTACCGCCATCTCCACCGGCCCGATTCCGCCGGGCACAGGGGTGACGACCTGCGGCTGCGCTGCAGCATCAGGGTGGAGGTCACCGCGGGGCCCGTCCGGGTGTGGGGTGAATCCTGAGTCGACGACCAGGCGGTGCCCGGGGTGGATGTGGTCGGGCGTCAGCAGCCACGGGCTCCCGGTGGTCGAGAGCACGACGTCGGCGTCGCGGAGACGGCGCAGGTCGTCCCCGTTCTCAAACAGCATCGGATCGTGGCCGCCCTGGCGCAGGAGCGTTACGACACCGGAGCCGACGAAGCCGCTGCTGCCGACGACCGCGATGCGGGCGTCGGGTAGGTAGGGCTCGGCGACGCGTACGACGCCGTCGGCGGTCGCGCACGCCGTGCGTGGCGCGAAGATGCCGAGGGCGTCGATGTCCTTGGCGGGGTCGATCTCGTTGAGCAGCGCGAGCACGGGCTGCGGTGGCGGGGCCTGGACGATGATCCCGGTGACCTGGGGGTCGTCGTTGGCGCGGTGGATGATGCCGGCGATCTCGCTGATGCCGGCGCTGTCGGGCACGACGATGTGGTCTGGGGTGGCGCCGAGCGCGGTGAAAGTGCGCACCTTCTGCTCGGCCGAGACGCGGGATGCCTCCATCCGGGCGGCCCAGACGGTGTCATGGGTGGTCGGCGCGAACCGCACGACCATCATGCGAGTCCCGTGTTGCTGCAGGGTGGCGGCGTAGGCGTCGCGGTAGGTGTCACGCACCTCGGCCAGGATCGCGCGGCCGGGGATCGTGCGGGGCTGGGGTGTGTCGATCATCCCTGATTTGCGCCAGTGTCGCCGCCGTCCTGTCGGGGTCGGGGGATGTCCCAGGGCATCGCGGCGAGGACTTCGTCGACCGGGCGCAGGCGGAGCCCGTCGAGTAGCTGGCGGGAGTCGTCGTAGTCGAGTCGGGTCACCTCGTCCCAGGCCGGGACGCTGTAGCGGTCGAGGGTCCAGTGCAGGTCGACGCGGGTCAGCGATTCCGGTCCGGTCGGGTCGGCGCTGGAGAACTCGCCGTGGTGCACCAGCCACGTGATCGCGCCCGGGTCGACGCTGCCCGGCACGAGCTGGGCGCGTGCGCTGTTCGCGGCGCCGGCGACGTCGGAGAGGACGTAGTGGCCGCGGGGTTGGCCGCGCAGCTCGCTGAGCACGACGGTCAGCAGCAGGCGGTCGGTTGCTGCCGGGTCGCGGGTGCCGCGCAGGCGCGCCAGGCACGACGTGGTCGACCCGTAGCGGTGCGGCCAGCTCAGGATCGCGTCGCTGGCCAGCGTCAGGCCGTGGGTGTGGGCCGTAGTCATAGCGGTCATCATCGTTCACGGCTCCAGGTTCGTCATGGCCTGCTGCGCAAGGGGCGCGATCGGGGCCGGCGGTACGTGGTTCTCGAGGAGCTGCAGCAGCAGCTCGTCGCCGCGGGGGCGGGCGATGATCTGCAGACCGACCGGGCAGCCGTCGGCGGTGAAACCGGCCGGGACGCTCACTGCGGGGTGCCCGGAGAGGTTGATGCCCCAGGTGAGTGCGACGCTCAGGTGTGCGCCGGGACCGTCGTGGCCATGTGCTCGCCCGGGGGTCGTGGGCGTCATCAACAGGTCGAAGTTCTGGAGAAGCTCGGCGAGTCGATTGTTGTTGTCGTGTCGCGTTCGCTGTGCGAGGCGCCGGTCTGCTGCACTCGAGGTGGAGCTGCGCAGAGTCATCCACGCGCTCTCGGGATCGGTTAGGTGGACCCCCGGTCGGGACAGGGCCAGGCCGGCGCGGGCGCACAGGGCCTGAGCTGCCCGCTCGGCAATCTCGGCGACCTCGGGGTCGAGGTGCGGCCCCGCGAAACCGAGGGTGGCCGACCAGCCTGCGGCCGCCAGAGGGGTCTCTGACATCGCTGCATGCAGGGACCAGTCGAGGAGCACGGCTGCGGCCCAGGGCCGCAGTAGGGCGGGTTCGCGGACCAGCACACCGGGTACGGCGAGCCCAGTCGGGTCGGAGGTGGGGGCGCGGCCGGTGCTCGGCTTGAAGCCGATCACGTGACACCACGCTGCCGGGATCCGGACCGACCCGGCCCCGTCACTACCGCAGGACAGCGGGACGATCCCGGCCGCGACTGCCGCGGCCGCGCCGGCCGACGACCCGCCGGGAGACAGATCCGAGCGCCACGGGTTACGCGTCGGACCGCGATCGGTGTAGCCCCAGGTCTGGTAGCCGCGCCGGCCACGAGGGACGGTTGTGGCCCCGATGGGCACGGCGCCGGCTCGGAGAAGACCTTGTACGCCAGGGAGCCGGGCGCCTCGTTCGCCCTTGACCGTGATCGGTAGACCGTCCAGCGGAGACTCAGCTGTGTCGCCTGGATGAGGTGGCGCGCCGGTGTCGAGACCGATGGAGAGGAACGCGCGCAGCGCTGGATCCAGGCGCCGCGCCTGCTCGATCGCAGCTGCGGCCGGCGCCTGCTTGTCCGCGGTGTGGTGTGTGGTGGCTGTGTCTCCTCGGATGAGTGCTGCCTCAGTCTGTCGCATGTGCAAGCGGCAGGTGGCTAGCTTCGTTCTCGGTAGTCGTCCGCCAGGTGTCGCACCAGCTCGAGTGACTCGGCTTCGGACAGAGCGAGTTCTGAGAGTTCGGCGTGCAGCTGCGCGTACATGGCGATGAGGTCGGGGTCCTGGATCAAGGTGCTGCCGGATTCGGTGCCGACGAGTGCCTGTGTGTCGTCGTAGAGGTGGAAGCCCGACACCGGCGCGGGACGGGGTGCAACAGTGTCCAGAGCCAGCACCCGGAAGATGACGTTCGGTTGGGCAGCGATGCGCGCGATGCTTTCCAGCTGCTCGGCCTGTTGCCCGTAGCTGCCGACCGGCCAGCGCAGGGCCTGTTCATTCTGCACCATCTGCCAGGAGCGACCGGGATCGGCGAGTAGCTGGGCCCGCTCCATGCGGGCGTCGACGGACTGAGCCGCGTCCTGCTCGTCGAGCTGTGCGTCGGGGGTGAACACCGCGCCTGCGTAGCGTCGTGTCTGCAGCGGGCCGATGATCACCGAGGGGTGGTAGGAGCGCACCAGGCGGGCGACTCGCTCGGCCTCGTGAATGCGCCACTGGAACCGGTGGGCGCTCCCGCTCTGCAAGACGACACGGGCGTCCACACGCTCGGCCTCGAGGGCTCGTGCCTGCTCGACGAGCTCGTCGATGCGCTTGGGGGTTAGTGAGTCGACGCCCTGCTGCGCGTAAACCTGCAGCACCGCGCGCACCAGTCGTGGGGTCGGTCGAGACTCGCCGGCCTCGGTGCGGGACAGCGAGGACTGCCCGACGCCGGCTGCCTTGCGTGCTTGGTTCTGGCTGAGGCCGGTCTGCTCACGCAGCGCGCGCAGTAGCTCACCGGACAGCGGGAGGCTGTCCGGTGAGCTACTCGACTGCGCATCGGGCACTGAGCTCAGGCTGCCCTCTGGCGGTGGTGCAGCTCGGGGTGCCGGTCCCACCACACGCGAAACGGTTCCGCCGCCGAGTGGGCGTCGTCGCGTGCCCGCAGGTACGGCGCGATCAGGTCGGGGTCGGTGACGATGTCGGCGCTCAGAAAGCGGCCGTGCTCGTCGTACTGCATCGGGATCAGCAGCGCGTCATTGACCAGCCAGAAGTCTTCGCGGATGAACGTCGCTGGGGTGTCGTGCTCGCCAGCGCGGAGTACGGAGATGTCCTCCCCGGCTGCGGCGTTGTGGACGTAGCACCAGTCAGCTTCGTACCGCTCGTACTCGGTCATGGCGTTGGAGAAGGCGCGCACGCGATAAGAGATCAGCCCGCGGGCCTCTTCGCCCCGCAGGATGGCAAGCCACTGCTCCTTGCGTTCCATGTCGGGTCCGTCAGCCCCGGCGAGGTAGCGCTGGAAGTCGCTCTCCTCGCCCTCGCTCGCCATGTAGCGGGGGAGGCACTCCATCCGGAACAGACGGTCCCCGGCGTGGTGGAAGTGCTTGTCGATGGCAGCTTCGAGTTGCTGTTCGTCGATCATGCTGCTACTCCCTCCAGGACCTGTGCCTTGACCGTCCCGAGCTGTTCGGTGATGGGGTCGAACAGCTCCGCGAAGGCGATGAGCTCGACCTCTCCGGTGACCTCGGATGAGATCACGTACACCCGATCCGGATGGAGGCCAGGTCCAGTAACCCCACGGGTGCGCGCGACTGCGTCGCACTCGGCCGGGAGCAGCCCGGCAGGCATCCAGCCGACGACTTCGCCCTTGTCGAGCAGGTGTTGGAAAGGGGCAGCCTCGGCCGGGGTGGTCCGCTTGGACACGACCCACAGGTCTTCGGTGTCGCCGACGACTTCGTGGACTGACGGGCAGACTCGGCTCTCGCCGCATTCGCTGGCGGTGGTTACGAGCGTGCGGATCTCGAGATGGGGCACGTGCTCGGTCATCGGCGTTCCTCCCGGTCAGGGTGTGACCAGGTCAGTGTCGGTCGGTCTCGACCAGCTAGTCAATCGCTCACTGGATAGCGGGTGCGGCGCCCTCCAACCGTCAGATCGCCGCTTGTTATCCATCGTATCACTGGATAAGCTGCGGAGGTGCGATTCCCCGGCATGTGCCGGTGGGCGGCCCCGACGGATGCAGCCACATCCGCCGAGGCCTGACAGATCGCGCTCACCCAGCCGTCGAGCACGAGGAGCACGACCGTCATGTCAAGGATCCCAAACCGAGACCACCGGCCCGAGGGCCCACCCGCGAGTCCTCACCTGCGGCCCGCGCGCCCGGTGGTGGCGGTACTCGGAGGGTCGGCCGATGCCCGCCTCACCGCTAATGACTGGCCGCCTGCTCGCAGCCAGCAGGACGACAACGTCCTGATGACCGCTGTCGGCGACGGACTCGAGCACGAGGTTGCAGCGGACGAGCTCACCGTCGGCCGGGCCACCGGGCGCTACCGCGCGCTGTGTGGCCTGCTGGTCGATCCGGCGTCATTGACCGTGGCGGCCGGTGTGCCGTGCCGCGGGTGCGCCGTCGAGGCGGCGCCCGCCCCGGATCTTGCGGGGCAAGATGCGCAGAGGTCTCGACGTGAGACGGCGAGTTGGCTGCGTGGCCTTCGGGCTCGGACGGCTCGTCTCGCGACGTCGGCGGGTGGTCTCGATGTGGCCGCGTAAGTCCGCGCAGTCGCTGCGCGAACGGGCTGCGGAACTGGCCGCCGAGGCCGAGCACTCGGCGCAGGTACGCGCCTTGTCGACGCACCCGGATGTGGTTGCCCTTCAGGTGGAGCGCGTCCGGAGCCAGGTGAACCGGTTGATGTGGACCGGGATCGTGCTCGGGATGGCGTTCTGCATGACAAACGTGCAGGAGTTCGGCGCCGAGGGGACCGAGGAGTGGTCGCCGGGCTGGTGGGCGGCATGGCTGCTCGATCCGATGGTGTCACTGGTGTTGATCGCGGTGGTCCTGGCGGAGCAGACGACATCCCGGTGGCAGCTGGCGACGCCGGCCTGGGCTCGTCGTGCTCGCTGGGCGACGCTGGGCGCGACGTATGCGATGAACACCTGGAAGGCGTGGGGAGCGCTGGATCCGGGGCTGATCTTGCTGCACTCGGTTCCGCCGCTGGTCGTGTTCGTCGCGACCGAGGCTGCGCCAGAGATCCGGGATCGTCTCACCGCGGCGGTCAAGGCTGCTGCAGCGGATTCGGGAGACGGTCCGGTGACGGTGGCTGAGGCTGCCGTGGCGGCGGGTATCGCTGCCGCCGAACCGGCCGTGGTGGAGGCTGCGGAGCCGCGAGCTTCGGCAGCGCTCGAGGACGGTGCTGCCGAGCCGCAGGGTCTCCCGGTGGCCTGCGCGGGCGGCGGGGTGCGTTGGGAGCGTGAGGAGCTGCTCCGCGCGGACCCCGCAGTCCGGGTCGAGCAGGTGAAGGACCTGATCCGCGCAGGCCTCGTACCGTCGGTGGAGCTCACCGGAGCCCAGGTCGGCGCGATCTTCGGCCAGTCTCCACGCACCGGTCGCCGCGATATTGAGGAAGCCGAGCGCCAGCTCGGCATGGGACAGAGTGAGCGCACTACCGATCTGCCCCGGCCCGCCGGCATGTCTACCGACCCGGAGCACGCTGGTTTGTCCGGTGGTTCCGATGCGCTGGTCCTCGTCGGGCCTGATCGTGGCGTGACGGTGGGTGTGGGCGCATGAACCCCGCCGAGTTGCACAGCATGGCCCACGACCCTGAGTCCAGGGCAACCGTCGAGGTCGGACAGGACCGAGCGGGGACGGCCGAGGATCAGCACCACGACTTGACGTCGGGTCGCTCCCCGGAGCCTTCGAGGCAGGGAGCTGCTGCGTTGGTCTCGATGCGGCGGGCTGTCAGCCGGGTGTGGTGGTGGGTCCTGCTACCGCTGGCCCGGTCGATCGTGGCCTCCGCGGTGTGGGCGGGCTTCGGCGAGCGTATGGCGAGGGCCCTGTCCCGGGGCCTGGTCCAGGCAGCCGCTGTCTGCTGTCTGCTGCTGGGCCTGGTGCTGTCGTGTGGTCCGGCGGCTGTGGCGACCATGGTCGGCGCGCTCGCCGCGGCCGCGTCGGCGCTGCTGCTGTGGCGCCAGGCCCTGCCTGGCGTGGTGTCGGTAGCGGGGCTGGTGCTGGGGGTGGGGCTGCTGATCCTGCCCGATGTGATGGTCGTGGTCAGCGGTGCTGTCCTGACGGCGGTCGGTGTGGCGGTGCTGGCAATCCCGCCCGGCCGGGCGGCGTATGCCCATACCGAGCGGGCCCGGGTGCGGACCGGCTTCGGCGGCGAGGGGTGGGCCGGGTGGTGGGACCTGCATCGGCACCTGTCTGCGCACGCGGTGCGTCTCGCCGCGGCGGCGACCCGCCCCAGCGTCACCGCGGAGGTCAGCTGGCCCGCCCCCGGAGGAGTGCTGGCGCCCGGGCTGGTGGAGCGGCTGCCGGTGCGCCGGTGCGGGACCTGGCTGGGTCGTTCGGTGGTCGGGCCGGTGATCGGTACCGACTGCTACGCGCCGCATCGGGATGTGATCGGGCTGGTGGCCCCGCCCCAGACCGGTAAGACGGCGTTGATGGGTCATCACATCCTCGATCACGACGGCCCGCTGCTGGCGACCTCGACCAAACCTGATCTGTACAACTATTGCGCCGGGAAACGAGCCCAGCAGGGCCCGGTGTGGTTGTTCAACCCCGAGCAGCTCGGCGATCAGAGGTCCTCGGTGTGGTGGTCTCCCGTGTCGGGGTGCGCGGACGCGCAGGTGGCTGCGGTGCGGGCTGGCTTGATGGTCGGTGGTGTGTCGACGAGCGAGGACGGCGGTGATCGCTGGGATCAGTGGTCGGTCAGTGTGCTCACCGCCCTGCTGATGGCCGCGGACCTGTCCGGCACGGATATGGCCAGGGTTGCCCGTTGGGTGTTCTCCCCGACCAGTGACGCACGCAGTGGCGGAGCCGGCGAGGCTCTGCAGATCCTGGGCCGGAATCCCGGCGGACGCGTCCCGGAGGGGACGCTGGATGCTCTGCGTCAGGTTCTGGCGACCGATGCCCGCAAGACCCGCGATTCGATCTTCATGACCTTGTCCGAAGCGGTGAAGTTCATGACCGATCCGCAGGTTGCTGCCCTGGTCACTGGTAGTGATGGTGGTCAGGAGCTCGATGCCGAACAGCTCCTCGCTGGTCGCGGATCGTTGTTCGTGGTCGGTTCGGACCGCAAGCATGCCTCGATCGCGCCGCTGCTGGCGGCGATGACCGGCCACCTGTTCGAGACGGCAAAACGGGTCGCGTCGTCGCGGCCGAAGGGGCGTCTGGATCCGCCGCTGGGGTTGTTCCTCGATGAGGCTGCGTTGATCACTCCGGTGCCGCTGGACCGCTGGGTGGCCGACGCTGGTGGCCGTGGGATCCACATCGAGTGGGCGGTGCAGTCACCGTCTCAGCTCGCCCAGCGTTGGGGTGCCAAGGGTGGCGAGACGATCTGGAACGCCACCAACGCCAAGGTCATTTTCGGGGGGCTGTCGCTGCGTGAGGACTTGGAGAAGGCCTCGGTGCTGTGCGGGGACCGGCACGAGCCGGTGCCCACCGGTGATGGTGAGGAGCGCTACGAGAAGGTGCGGGTGTGTCCGGTCGACCGGGTGCGCACGATCCCGCAGTGGCACGCGCTGCTGATCCATCGCGCGACCCCGGCCACGATGGTGCGGGTCAGCCCGGTGTGGGAACGGTCTGACCTGCGCCCGCCGCCTGCGATCATCACGCAGGCTCCCACGAGCGCTGCTGTTCGTGCCGCCGGGCATGCTGCAGATCAGGTGGCCGCCTAGGGTGTGTCTCCCAATGCGCGGAGCCAGGTGACGATTGCCTTCAGGACGGCGCCGCCGCGGAAGGTCAGGGCGAGCTTGTCGTAACGGGTGGCCAGCCCGCGCCACTGCTTGACGTGGCAGAACCCGCGCTCGACGACGTTGCGGTTTCGGTAGTCGACCGGATCGAATGCGGGCGGTCGGCCGCCGCGTGAGCCGCGTCGTTTGCGGTGTCCCTGCTGGTCAGAGGGCTCCGGAATGACAGCGATGATCCGGCGCTCGCGCAGGTGCCGGCGGATCGCGCGTGAGGAGTAGGCCTTGTCCGCGCGCACGCGTTCGGGCCGGGTCCGGGGTCGTCCCGGGCCCGGTCGGGCGATGCTCAGGTGCGCCATCAGGTGCGGAAACATTGGCGAGTCGCCGCCCTGGCCGGGGCCGAGGAGGACCACCAGCGGGCGGCCGTGCCCGTCAACGAGCTGGTGGATCTTCGTCGACAGCCCTCCGCGGGACCGTCCCAGCGCGTGATCTGCTGGTTCGGCGAGCAGATTCGTGTAGTTCGATCCGGCCCCCTGTGTCGCGCTTGAGGGTCGCGGCGTGCTGGTGGGCACGGATGATCGTGGAGTCCACGCTGACCGCCCACCCGAGCACCTCGGCGGCGTCGGCCTCGATCAGAAGAGCAGCCAGGATGTGGTCCCAGGTGCCGTCGCCGCTGTAGCGGCGGTGCCGCTTCCACAACGTCTGCCACGGCCCGAACTCGGCTGGGACGTCGCGCCAGGGAAGCCCGCACCGATACCGGTAGATGATCCCCTCGAGCACCCGGCGGTCATCGCGGAACGGGCGCCCGCGACGACCCTCGGAGGAGGGCAACAGCGGCGCCAGACGGGCCCACTGGGCATCAGTCAGGACAGCGGTACGCGGCACCGATCAAGCATCGCGCACCCCGCTCCGCCTATCTGGGAGACACGCCCTAGTTCTGGCTGGTCCGGCGCCCACGTGCGCCGGACCAGCCACTGCTATGTCGTTGAGACGAGAGGAGATCGGTCACCGTGACCAGCGATGGCCCCGTCCCGCCGTCGGGTGGGGAGCGACCCGCTCCCGGCGCGGCCCGGCCGTGGGCAGTGCAGGTCGGTGAGCAGCTGCGCCAGGTTCTGCGACAGCTCGACGCCACGACCCGGCAGAGCGACGAGACCGCAGGTCACGTCGCTGAGATCGCCGACATCCTCGGCCGCATAAGCCCCAGGCTTGACGACGTCGAGCAGGCTGTGGCCGCCCTCGGGGGCGCGGTCGAGGCGGCCGCGACGGGCGCGGGCGACGCAGAGGACGAGGCGCTGTCGCTGACCCCGGCGCTGCGCTGGTCGCAGCTGGACCGAGGCGACAAGCACGCCGCGTGGGACGCCCTGGCGGGATTCGTCTCCGAAGTGCTCAACAACGACTATCAGCTCACACGTCTCGAGCTGCCCGACTGCTGGCCGGTGCACCCGCGCGCGGTGCGTGAGCTCGCGTGGCTGCGTACCCTCTATATCTCCTCCAGCGCCCCCGGCACCCGCCCGGAGCTGGTGGCCGAGTGGCACGTGCGCTGGCTCCCGGCCGCGGTCACCAACCTCGCGATCGCGATCGACCGGCGCGAGTGCGCCCCGGGTAAGCATCGCGTGACCGAGGAGGAACGCCGCCGCTACGACGACACCGTCAACGAGGCCGGCTCCGACGGCCGGCAGCCGCCAGCGCTGACCATCGAGCGGGGAGCTAATCGCCCCCGGTACTTCCCTGACCGGTTCCCGCCGTTGCGGGGCCACGACTCCAGCTACGGCGCCCGCCCGACCCGGGTAGCGCTGCTCGACGCCGAGACACCAGCACCGCCGAGTCGCCCGGAGGACTGGTGGGAGTACTTCCTCGACGCCCGCATGGCCGACATAGGCGAGGACCACGCCAGTACCTGACTCGCCGCTGGTGGATGGGTGCTGAGACGCTGAGGCCCAGCGGAGACTTCTTCATGCACGGACGGTGAGGCTGCCCATGGACGTGATGACTGATCTGCTCGACGACGACCTCGACGTGGCCCGCCGGCGCACGGTCATCGCCCACGTCAGCGCGCTCGATCCCCATCTGCAGCCCGCCCTGGAGCGTCAGATCGCGGCGGTCCTGTCCGGTAGGCACAGCCCTGACGATGGGGCGGCGGTGGCGCCGGCGCTGCGTCTGCCGCCCCACTATCTGGTCGACCCACTCGTCACTCGGGAGGCCGATCGACAGACCACATTGATGCTGCTGATAAAAGCTGCTCGTCTGCACGGAGTCGGCAACGTCAAGATCTGCCGGACCAGTATGGGTGACGATCCAACGGCAGACCCGGATACGATTGCGCCAAATTGCGCGCTATCGATTTCTACTCAGTCCTTCATTGCTCGACGTCATCACCGAACATCGCACATCTAATATCGAGGAGTTCGACCCACGGGCGGTCTCGGTGCGGTGGCTGTGCACCGCTGCTCTTCCTCCCTCAGGGGACATCCAGGTGGACGACCGCGACCCCGTGGGCATCGACTCCTCGTCGCTGGACGGATCAAATGATGTCGACGCGATTGGTCGCACCACTGATCGACTGCGGCCGCGGAAACGATGGCTGTCCTGGCTACGGGGCATGTGATTGACTCCCGAGATCTGCGTGGAGGCGCCTGGGGAATACCCGGATGGCTCACTACTCATTAGATGCGAAACGCCACGTGGTCCACGTCTCTACAACTTCACCTGCTGAGATCGCTGGTGCGTCAACGTTCTAATTGCAGGACGGCGGTGCTGCGCCCGCCTATGGTGGGCAGCCCGCCCCGGGCCGCCGCATGGATCCCGGGGCTGCTCGGACGCTGAGACCTCCCAACGGAGTATGTACTGGCGCCGCCGCGCATGAACTGCACAGAGCGGCGCTGTCCCGAGCTGTCGTGTTGTTGCACCAGACGCATCGTTTCCTGCTTGAGGGGCTACAGCCCCATGTTGGTGGCGGCGTTAGAGCTCCATGCGGTCTGCACGCGGACGTAGCCGCCAACCGAGGCCAGGGAGCGGTGTCGGGTCTGGGCGGCGATCTCGCGGTCGGAGGCACCGCGTAGGTGTGCCCAGGTCACGAACCCGGCTCGCAGGGAGTGCGGGGAGTAGCCCTGCTCGGCGTGGCCGGCGGCGGCGGCGAGCTCGGTGATGCGGCGGTTGACCGAGGCCCGATGAAGCCCGGTGGGGGCCGGCCGGTTGCCGGTGGAGACCCGGCGCAGCAGCGGGCCCTCGGTGATCCCGGAGAGCTGGAGCCAGGCGTCGAGGGCGCGCACGGGGCAGGCGTCGGGGTGGCTGGCGTAGGGCAGGACGACGAGCTCGGTCTGTTCGCCGCGCTGGTTGGTCTTCGACGAGGGGATGACCAGGGTCCGGCCGCGGTCGTGGGGCAGGACGTTGTCGACGGTCAGCGCGCAGAGTTCGGAGCAGCGCAGCGCGGAGAAGAACCCGATCAGCAGCAGGGCGCGGTCGCGGGCGCCGGCGAGGTCGGGCTCGGATGGGCGGGTGCGGAAGTCGCGGGTGGTGGCGGTGGCTGCGACGAGGTCGAACAGTTGTGGGGGCATCAGCGGCGGCGCCTGGTCGGGTGGGGCGCCATGGACGCGGCGGATGCCCTCCCAGACCGTGGTGACCCGGGCCGGGCTGGTCGGGTCGGGCAGGTCCTGCAGGGCGTGGAAGAACCGGATCGCGGCCATGCGCCGGCTCATCGTGGAGACCTTCGCGCCGGCCCGTGCCAGGGCGGTCAGGTACCCGCTGACCGCGGCCGGTGGGGCCGGTGCCGGGGCGTGGTGCTCGCGGGCGCACCAGTCGCAGAACTCCTGCCAGTCGGTGCGGTAGGCCTCGATGGTGGCCGAGGCTTTCGAGGCCTGGCCGTAGGCGATCTCTTCGGCTGAGAGCGGACTGTCGTCGAGGTCGGTGACTGGCAGCAGCCCGGCCGGCGTCGCCGCCGGAGCGCGCTCGTGGGACAGACCGTCGGACACGATCAGCGACGGTAGCGGGCCGGGCCGACTTCGCCGGGACCCCGCGCCGGGTAGGTGCCACCCGGGGCTGCCCGGCTGACGGGGGTCACTTCAGGGCGCCTCATCAATCCTGCAGTGTCGCCTGCACCTACGGCCCGTCGCAGGCCTACAGCATCGGCTACAAGGTCACCGAGAGCGGCGCCCGCCACCACGCCGGAACCCGGCACAACGACGACCTGGAGCGCTTCGGGCGCTAATCGGCTGCCGGAGCAGCACGAAGCGGGAACTCGGGAACTCCCGACCAGTTCAGCGTCTCATGCAGGTGATTGGCAACTAGGTCACCGAGGTGCTGAGCGCCGGCTAGATAGATCCGAGCGCAACTGATAGCACCGTGCAGTGCTAAGGAGTGTTTGCCGGTGGGCATCCGGCGCAGCACCGACGACGCCGGGGGCACTTCCTTCTTAACTGGTCCCGGCCAGACTTCGCTGCGCCAGCCACTGGCGAGTCCGTGAGCTAGGCAATGGCGCACCTGCATCCAACCCCGTGCGGCTTCCACCGCCTCATTCCACACCAGATCTTTGTCGGTCCAGAAACTCTTGCCTACGGGGGGTGGCGCGAACACAGTTACCTCGAAGTCAGTTCCGACCAGTCGCTTTAGTTCGGGGAACTCCTTCACCACCAAGCCAGTGAACTCGGCGATGTCCGGGTTGGTAAGATTCATCTTCTTAACGATCTGGGCGAAGCTTTGACCTTGTCGATACAGCACGGTGGCGAAAAAGTCTTCGACAAAGCCTTCAAACGCTGGAATGACGCACTGCGTGATGGCTGGGGCCAGGGCCGCCGCGTCGCCAGCACCACCCTGCTTTCGGGGATGCAAGGCAAGGAGCCGGCGGGGCACGATCAGCGATCGAGCGAATCGGTCCACACTCGATTGGAGGTCCGGAGCAAGCACTGCGGTTGCCATGATGGGTCCTTCTACCACCTAGACGATCGCGACGGCAGGCGACCGACCAGACCATATGCGAGGGACGACGGCGGCCGTCGATGAGTGACGGCGCTCGACTGACCTGAGAGCGTGTTTGAGAAGATCAAGTCGCGGGTGTGATCGCGTACTTCTACTGGCGGGCGGCGGGCGCGCCGCGGGTGATGCGTCGGGTGATGGTGTTGATCGCGGCCCAGCGGATCATGGCCTCGGCGGTGGCGGGGTGGCGTTCGTAGTCTCGGGCGAGGCGGCGGTGTGCGGTGAGCCAAACCAGGGTCCGCTCGACCACCCACCGCCGTGGGAGCACGGCGAAGCCGCGCTGGTCAGCGGGTTTGCCAACGACCTCGACGGTGGTGTGCAGGATGGTGGTCGCCCAGTCGAGGAGGCGTCCGGCGAACCCGGCGTCGGCGTAGACGAACCGGACCCGGGTGCGCAGGTAGAGGTCGAGCAGGATCGGCTTGGCGACGCCGCGGTCCTGCACCGAGGCCGAACACACCATGGTGGTGAGCAGTAGGCCGAGGGTGACCGTGGGAGATGAACCGTTCGCGGCCGTTGATCTTCTTCCCGGCGTCGTAGCCACGCGAGTCGAGCCCGACGGTGTCGGCGCCCTTCACCCTCTGGGAGTCGATGATCCCCGCAGTCGGTTCGGGGTCGCGACCCTCGTCGGCGCGCAGCTGTCGGCGCACGCGCGCAGCTGTCGGCGCACGATCGGGAGGATCTGTTCGGTGACCTTCTGCTGTTCCCACCGGTTGAAGTACCAGTAGACGGTCTGCCAGGGCGGGAAGTCCGCAGGTAGCGCCCGCCAGGCACACCCCGCGCGCACGACGTAGAGGATCGCGTCGACCACGTCGCGGCGTGCGTGCTTCTCCGGCCGCCCACCCGATCCGGCCTCGGGCAGCAGCGGTTCGATCAACACCCACTGGGCGTCGCTGGTGTCCGAGGGGTACCGCCGCTTACGCCGAGCCACCCGCCCACGATGGACCAGAGCCCGGCCCGCGTAGGGCAGACACGCCGACACTTCTCAAACACGGTCTGACACCTGCCGGAGGGGTGAGGGAGCGGGCAACCAGTGGCGGTGCACCCCACAGGTCGCTCACGTCGACCGGGAGCGCAGGCGGGGGTGCGGGGTAGACGGGGAAGCGTGCGGCGTGGACATGTCCGTGCCCCCTTGCTCGTCTGGCGAACAGGTGGGGTGCCGGCACCCAGGGGGTCTACCGGATGGGTACGACCGTCACCCCGACCTCGAGCTGTGTCCAGGCGGTGTCGGCGGTGACCGCCGGGCCGGCGAGGCGGGTGGCCAGGGCCAGGCAGCACCGGTCGCCGAGGGAGAGTCCGGCGGTGCGGGTGGCCGGCCACAGGGTCGCGGCGGTGACGGCGTCGGTGGCGGTGACCGGTTCGATGCCGATCCCCAGGGTGCGCAGCTGGCGCAGGGTGCGGTCGGCGTCGACGCCGCGCTGGGCCAGCTTCTGGTAGACCTCCGACAGGTTCACCGCCGAGATCACCGCCGCCTCAAGGTAGCTCTCGACGACATCGGCGCCGGGCTCGGCGCGCAGCCAGGCCAGCACCGCGGAGGCGTCCAGCACCGCTGGGCGGCGGGGGCCAGGGGACTCGTTGACCGCAGCCCGGTCCGGCCTGGTCACGAGGAGGTGTCCTCGGTCGCGGCCTCGGCCCGGCGCTCGGCGATCAGCTCGTCGGCGGCCGAGTCCTGCGGGTCGCCCTGCCACTCCGCGGCGATCTCCCGGCGCATCCGCGCGACCAGCTGCGCCCGAGACTCCATCACCACCCGGCCGTCCTCGACCGACAGCAACAGCGTCGAACCGGCAGCCAACCCCAGATCACGACGAACCTGCGCGGGGATCAGGATCCGGCCGTCCCGATTGACGACAACCTCGGCACGTCCCGCATCGTCCACCTGATCCGACATACCACCGAGTCTAGCGCAGACGCACCCACTCTCTGTCTGGAAGCTCCACACGACGACAGAAGAGCCGGTTAACCTGCATTTCCATGCTACGCAACATAATGTTGCTTCTGTCGCCTGGCACGCAGCTCTGCTCGCGGCACTCCCTGCATGATCCCGCCAAGCCTGAAGGTGTTTTGTATCGTTGCGGTATAACATTACTTAATACGTAACTATTGACGTAACGATACGTTTGCTGGAGGATCGGCGTCGTGAGCGAGCAGCCCTCTGCGGGCATCCCGGCCGATGACGGCGCGACACCGGACGTCCGAGCCGACGCCGAGGCCCCGACCGCGGCCGGCGCTCTCACGGCCGAAGGGTCCTCGGGCGGGCCAGCGTGGCGGGTGCAGCTGCGCCGGCCCGAGCTGGAGCCGTGCCAGTTCCCGGGCGGGTGCGCGAACACCATGGAGTACGCGGGGTCCGGGCGACGGCCGAAGTACTGCTATCAGGTAGTGGGCGGGGTCATGCACGACCGCGTCAACGCCAAGCGGATCCTCGACGGCGGCACGCCCGCCCGGCGCCGTGGTGAGGTCGACGACGCGCTGGCCCGCCCGATCGCCCGCGCCGGTCAGAGTGTGACCGACCAGGTCGCCGCGCTCATCGCGCGCCTGGACCACAGCAGCAGCGAGCTGCGCGACGCCCTGGACACGCTGGCCGATCCCGAGGCGGTCGCGGCGGAGATCGCCGCGGCCCAGCGGGCCGCGCGCGCCGAGGTCGACGCCGCGCAGGCCGTGGCCGATGAGGCCCGCGCCCAGGCCCGCGCCGCCCGCGCCGATGCCGAGGCCGCGCGACGCTCCGCGGCCGCGTCCGATGCCGAAGCCGCCGAGGCCGCCGAGGCCCGCGCCGACGCCGAACTCGCCCGTGACACCGCGATCGCCGCACACGACGTCCTCGAGGGCGAGATCGCGCAGGTCCGCGCCGAGCTCGAGCAGCGCGACACCGAGCTGGCCGCAGCCCTCGCCGAGCGGGACACGCTCACCGCCGAACGCGACTCCGCGATCGCCGCACGCGACACCGCGACCGCGGAGTCTGCCCGGGTCACCGCCGACCTGGCAGCGCTGGCCCGCGAGCACACGCGCGTCGAGACCGAGCTCGCCGACGCCCGCCGGCAGGTGGAGGTGCTGGTCGGCGAACGCGACACCGCCGCCGCAGATCTGGGCGCAGCCCGCCGTGACCTCGACCGGGCCGAGACCGACCGCGCCCGGTTGGCCGACGAGCTGCACGAGGTCCGCGAACAGGCCGTCGAGCACCGGGCCGCACGCGCCGCGGCGGAGAGCAGCCTGGCCGCCCTTCGCGAACAGCTCGCCCACGACGTCGACCGCGAACGCGCCTACGGCGAACAGCGCCTCGCCGACGCCGAGACCCGCCACGGCGCCCAGCTCGCCGAGCTGCGCACCGACCTCGCGCGGCTGCGCGGACAGATGACCGGCCGGACTCCGGAACCCGACACCGGCCTCGCGACCGACTCCGGGTCCGGTCGAGGCACGAGCGGACGTCAGGCCCGACCCCGGGCGGCGCAGCGCCGGCCCGGCCCCACCGCCACCACACCCGTCACCACGACCGACACCGCACCTGCCGACGAGACCCGACCCGTCGCCCCCGATGCTCAGGAGTGAGGCCCCCGTGAACTCCGCCTTCCCCACCGGACCCGCATCCCCTCCCCCTGCTCATCAGGCTGGTCCTCCCCCACACCGGGGGCCCACCGCCGCGCCGCGACCGGTGATGGCCACCCCGACCAGGCCGCCCGCTCACGCCCCGGGCGCCGGGCCGTCGCTGTGCTGCGACCGGTGCGGGCAGGCCGCGGCCGACCCGCTGCAGCAGATCCTGATGAGCGCGGTGTGGCTGATCCCCGGGCCCGACGGCCCGACCACCGCGCGCTACTGCCGGGCCTGCCCGCCCGCCGGGCCGATCACCGACCTGACCTGCCTGCTCTGCGGCGACGGGCCGCTACTGGTCGGCGAGCTCGCCGCCGGCCCCGATGAGGCGCTGCCCGCGCCCGCCCGCACCTGGCTGACCGCCGTGGGCTGGCGGCTGACCGGCCCCGCCGGGCCGGTCTGTCCCGACTGCCACCCCGGCCCCCGTGTCTCCCAAGAGCGCCCCGCATGAGCCCGAACCAGCTGAGTCAGAGGATCACACCGGCCGGAATCATCAAGCGAGCCGTCCGGGGCGTCGCGCGGTGCGGCCGGCTCCGGATCGCGGCGCTGACCGTCTTCCTGATCGCCGGTGGACTCACCGGCTGCGCCGGACCCGATTCCGACCTACGCGGACAGTGGGTCGGCACCTGTTCGGCCTCACCCCAGGCCTCCGCGGTCCAGGCGCCGCTGACCCTCGACTTCGCCGACGACGACACCTTCACCTTCACGTCCCTACTGGTGAGACGCTCGATCTTGGCGTCCGGGTCGTACTCCACAGACGACGACCAGCTCAGTCTGACCTTCACCGAACCGCCCGAGTACCGAGCCTTCCCCGGAACCGGCCGCTACACCGTCGAGGACAACACCCTCACCCTGTCCGCGCTGCAAACCGGCACCACTGCGATGTGGTGCACCCTGACCCACCGCTGACACCGCCGCCGAGCCCGGACATTCCACACCCCGACGCTCGCCATGCGGCTCGCGATGTCCGGTTCTCTCCGCGTGGTGTACGTGGCCATCACCGACGGATGACGGGAACCGGTGATCGGTTCCCGACAGCCCCGTAGCATCGCCGGATGTCCACCCTGCGACGGCTGATCTTCTTCCCGCCAGAGGTCTCGGCGCTTCAGCGCGGCCTGATCGCCGGCGTGTGCATGCTGGTCGCGATCCTGTGGCCGCAGTTCCTGCTGCCCGCGGGCACCCCGATGCCGGTGGTCGTCGTCGCCACCGCGGCCTCGGTGCTGGTGCTGTTCGCGCTGGCGATCGCGCTGCTGCGCCGCCTCCACCCCCGGGTACGCCGCTGAGCGCACGACGTCCGCTGCTCTACGGTCCGAGCGCATGGATCCCGTCCCCCGGCCGGACCGCGAGTTCCCGGCCGACCCCTACCCCGACGCACGGCCTCCGGTGTCGTTCCTGCACGACATCGGAGGCTCGCCCCCGCTGACCGTCACCCCCCATCGGGGTGGCGCTTCGGTGGCGCTGCCTGGACGAGGTGCTCCGCGACACCGGCGCGGCACCGACGGCCGGGCGGGTCCCGCTGCTGGCTGCCCGGTCCGGTCGTCGTGCTCCGGGTGCGGACCAGAGGCCTGGCCGCGGTGCGGTCGGTCGGCCGGGCGCCGGGTCGTCGACGACCAGCGTCCCGCGACGCGGCTCACCCCCGAGCGCCGCAGGGGGGCAGCCCGCCAGGTCCGGGCGGGGGAGTCCTCGGCCCGGGGAAGTTCTGTGGAGCGGGTGGGAACAATCTTGGATCCGGTGGGAACCGGTTCACCGGTAACGAGGTCGGACCTGGCATGAGCAATCAGCAGCACGCCAGCACCGGCTCCGCCACGCAGCCCGCGCCCACCACGTGGACCCAGCCGGGTCTGCCCGCCGCGCAGAACCTGCCGGCGTGGGCCTCTGCCCCGGCTCCTCCGACATCGGCGCCGCAGGTCCCGGCCTGGTCCTGTCGATCATCGGGCTGCGCCGCTCGCGGGCCCTGGGCGGTCGCGCCGCCGGCCTGACCGGCGCTATCCTCGCCTCGGTGGTCGTGTTCCTCGCGTTGGCGGTGGTCACCATCGCCGGGCTGACGTCCTCGAGCCCCGACACCACACGGACCCCGCCGACGGAGCTCTACGGCACCGGCGGCTACGCCCTCCCACCGTCACCGACTCCCCCACGGCGCTGACTCCTCATACGGCCCCGGTTCCTCCCTCCGGCAGCGGGTTCTCCGCGTCCGAGCAGCGGCCCCGTGAGTCCAGCTTCGTACGAACCCCTGTCCCGTCAGGGCCTGCCCGCTCGGCCACCGGGCACCGCCGCCGCCGGCGGCGCCACGACCTCCTCGGTGGTGTCCCCGCGGTCGCCTCGTCGATGCTGTTCGTCTGCCTGTTCCTGCTCGCCCCGATCGCGGCCGGCACGATCAGCCCGATCCTGCTGCTCGTGCCGCTGGTCATCGGGCTGGCGCAGGCGCTGCGCTACCGTCCGTCCTGCGTCTAGGAGTCGGCGTCTCAGGAGTCGACGTCGACGATCGTGGCGTCGGCGGCAGCGCGTTGGACGGCCTCGCAGCCCTTGTGCGCGCCGGCCTTAGTCTCATATGCCTCGCCGGAGGCCACGACCTCGCCGTTGCCGGCCTTGAGCCGGAACCGGAACTTCCCGGCACGGTCCTTGTAGACCTCGAACTTGCTCGCCATCTCGACCTCCACAGTGGCCTGAACCGGTGAGTGAGCGACGCTAGCGCACTCCGTCGGGCACGTCTCGACACGACGCGGGTCGGACCACGACCTCGAGCCGCCGGCGCTGACCTGTGAACGCCCCGGCCTCTCCCCTCGGGTTGTGAGCGTCGGACGTATAGGCGTCGCGGTGAGCTCGGGTCGGCTGTCGTAGTCGGTCACTCGCTGTCCGCGCGCGTGGGAGGGCCGGAGCTGGAGCCGTGCCAGTTCCCGGGGGGCTGCGCGAACACGATGGAGTACGCCGGGTCCGGGCGGCGGCCGAAGTACTGCTACCAGGTCGTGGGCGGGGTGATGCACGACCGGGTCAACGCCAAGCGGATCGCCGACGGCGGCGTCCCGGCGCGCCGGCGTGGGGAGCCCGACGATGCGCTGGCCCGCCCGATCGCCCGGGCCGGGCAGACCGTGACCGACCAGGTCGTCGCGCTCATCGCGCGGTTGGAGGAGGGCGGCACCGAGCTGCGGGACGCGCTCGGCACCCTGGCCGACCCCGAGGCGGTCGCCGCGGAGATCGCCGCCGCCCGCCGCGCCGCGCGTGCCGAGATCGACCTCGCCCAGGCCGCGGCCGACGAGGCCCGCGCCCAGGCCCGCGCCGCCCGGGACGTGGCCGAGGCCGCGCGCCGCTCGGCCGCCGCGTCCGACGACGCCGCCGCCGACGCGATCGCCGAACGCGACACCGCCGAGCTGTCCCGCACCGAGGCGATTACCGCCCGCGAGGCGGCCGAGGCCCAGCTCACCGCGACCCGGGCCGAGCTGGAACAGCAGGTCGCCGACCTGACCACCGAGCGGGACGCGGCCCGGGCCGAGACCGAGCGGGTCACCGCCGAGCTGACCACCCAGCTGGGCGGGGTGCGCGCGGAGCTGGAGACCGCCGTCGCCGAGCGGGACACCGCGGCCGCGGATCTCGCGGCGACCCGGCGCGACCTCGACCGCGCCGAGACCGACCGCGCCCGCCTGGCCGACGAGGTGGACCAGGTCCGGGAGCAGGCCGCGGAGTACCGGGCCGCCCGGGCCGCGGCGGAGAGCAGCCTGACCGCGCTGCGCGCCCAGCTCGTCCACGACGTCGACCGCGAACGCGCCTACGGCGAGCAGCGCCTCACCGACGCCCAGACCCGCCATGCCACCCAGGTCGCCGACCTGCGCACCGAGCTGGCCCGCGCCCAACGCCGCACCGCCGACCGCACCGCCGGCCACGACGTCGACACCGACGGCATCGACGTCGATCCGGGCGCCGAGCCAGCGCGTCCGCCCGCCCGCCGGGCCCGGCCCCGCGCCGCGCAGCGCCGACCCGGCCCCACCGCCACCGATCCCGACGTCACCGAGCCCGCCGCCACCGAGCCCGGCGACCCGACCGATCAGCCCGGCGACACCGCCCACCAGGAGTGAGGTCCCCATGAACCCCGCATTCCGCGCCGGCACGTCCCCCACACCTGACCCGACGCCTGGCCGGCCCCGACCGTCTGGGGGCTCGGCGCGCCCGGAGATGGGCGCCCCCGCTCCGCACGCTTCGAGCGGACCGACCCTGTGCTGCGACCGGTGCGGCTGCCCCCCGGGCGACCCGCTGCAGCAGATCCTGATGAGCGCCGTGTGGCTCGTCGACGGCCCCGACGGACCCACCACCGCCTGCTACTGCCGAGCCTGCGCACCCGCCGGGCCGATCACCGACCTGACCTGCCAGCGCTGCGGCGACGGCCCACTACTGGTCGGAGACCTCGCCGCCGCCCCCGACGGCACGGTCCCCGAGCCCGCCCGGACGTGGCTGACCGCAGCCGGCTGGCACCTCGACGAACCGATCTGTCCCGGCTGCCGCCCAACCAGCTGCCAGATCCAGGAGGGCCTCTGGTGAACGCCCTCCAGCCCAACGACGAGCCGCTCGGCCGCACCCGACGCCCAAGACGCGACCGCGTCACACAGCTCGCCGCCAGCCAGACGAGCTGGCCTGGGTCTGCGCGCTCACCCCGTACTCGCGCGGAGTACGACGTCTGCGCGCCGCCAGGCCAAACTCAACCCCGGTCGAACGAGCCCACCGCTGGGGTGCGCTGCAACCAGAGCTTCAACAACGCCGGCGCTGCGGGACGCGCCGGCTGCTCTGCCTCCACCCCGCCCCGGTCGAACCCCGTCCCGCCGCTCGGGTCGGCGACCTCCACGCCACGGAGCGGTTGCGCACGGTGCTGATCGCGAGAACCGGCCCGCGGTTGAGGTGATCACCACCTACGGCGCCCCGACGCTGTGCTCTACGTCGACCCGCCCTACCTGGCCACAGCTGGCCGAGCTCATCGGCCACCCCTCGGTCATCGTGAGCGAACTCGACGACGCCGCCGCGGTGACCACGCTGCTCGACCACGCCGACGCCTTCGACGCACTCGCCGGCCACGTCCTGCACACCGCCCGCCAACGCCGCTGGCCAGCACTGAGCGCCGACACCGACCGATTGACCCACCTCGACCCCGACGTCGAGATCACCGACCTGTAGACGGACGGAGGACTCCAGGATCGGGGACGCGCACCGCAGGTGGGCAGCCGACCGCGCCGGGCCCGCGGTCCTTGGCGACTCGAACCACGCTCGATGTTCGGTCGGCTCCAGCCCCGGAGGATCCCGGTATGACGCGAACGACGACCCCGCCCGCGGCGGCCGCCGCCACGCCCGCCGACCCCGGGACCGCCTCTGAACGTCTACAGAGGTTCCTCGACCCGGGGGTTGCTGACTTCTTGGGATGTCCGAACAACTCAGGCGTTGTGAGTGCGCTCGGAGCCGTAGGCGGTGTACCGGTCGTCGCCTACGCGACAGACGCTGCATATCAAGGGGGCGCGATGGGAAAGGCCGGGTGCCGTCGGATCGTCGACGCCGTCGAAGCCGGCCTGCGCCTGCGCCGCCCTGTCATTGGGCTCTGGCACTCCGGCGGGGCACGTCTAGCGGAGGGAGTGGAGGCGCTCGACTCGGTCGGCCGGGTGTTTGCGGCGATGGTTCGCGCGTCCGGCCGGATTCCCCAGATCTCGGTGGTGCTGGGACCCGCAGCCGGCGGCGCCGCGTACGGTCCCGCACTGACCGACCTGGTCGTGATAGCACCGGCCGGGCGGATCTTCGTGACCGGTCCAGGCGTCGTGCGGTCGGTCACGGGCGAGCGGGTCGACGCCCACGAGCTCGGTGGTCCGGACACACACGCTCTGCGCTCCGGGGTGGTGCATCACGTAGCCGACGGCGAGCCTGGGGCTCTGGCCGCGGCCCGTCGCATCACCGGCTACCTCGGGCAGCCGGGTAGTTTCGGCCCGCTCACGGGCCGCGACAGCGCAACGGATCCGGCATCTGTGCTGCCCGCCAACCGCCGTCGGGCTTACGACGTGCGGCCGCTCGTGATCGCCCTCCTGGATGCACCGGCCACGGATGGGCATGGTTTCGAGGAGCTGCAGGAACGCTACGCGCCGAACATCGTGATCGGGTTCGGGCGGCTCGGCGGCCGGAGCGTCGGCGTCGTCGCGAACAACCCTCTGCGCCTGGGCGGATGTCTGGACTCGGCGTCGGCCGAGAAGGCTGCCCGCTTCGTGCGTCTATGCGACTCGGCAGGGGTACCGCTGGTCGTACTGGTCGACGTGCCCGGTTACCTGCCCGGGATCGGACAGGAGTGGGAGGGTGTCGTGCGCCGCGGTGCGAAGCTGCTGCACGCGTTCGCCGACGCTGCTGTGCCCCGGGTGACAGTGGTAACGCGCAAAGCCTTCGGTGGCGCCTACATCGCGATGAACTCGCGCGCTCTCGGCGCGACCGCGGTGTTCGCCTGGCCGGGCGCCGAGATCGCCGTGATGAACGCACGGGCGGCAGTCGGCGTGCTGCACCGCCGTGAATTGGCCGCCACGCCGGATGACGAACGCGAGCAGCTACACGACCGGCTCGCCGACGAACACGAACGTACGGCCGGTGGCGTCGACCGCGCGCTCGATCTCGGCGTGGTGGATGAGGTGATTGCCCCGGCCACGACGCGTGAGCGGCTGATCGAGGCGCTCGCGGCAGCGCCGCGCAGGACCGGACGCAACCGCAACATCCCTTTGTGAACCGCGCCGACGATGTCCCCATCCTCGCTCGACGCCACCGCGACAGCTGCGCCGCACAGTTGCGGTGACACCGCAGCGTCGATCGGGAGAACCCCACCATGACCCAGTTCCGCGGGCACCAGTCATGCTCGGCCGTTATCGATCCGCGCCGGATCGGCGTCGATGGCGTGTCACTGACCCTGCGTGACGTGGTCGATGTCGCCCGCAGAGGCGCCGTCGCCGAGCTTTCGTCACCGGGTGTCGCGGATCGTGCGGCCGCGAGCAGACAGGTGCTCACCGACCTCGTCGAGCAGGGCCGTCCGGTCTATGGGGTGACCACTGGCTTCGGCGACTCGGTCCGGCGTCAGATCGCGGGACGCTGCACGGCCGAGCTTCAGCGGAACCTGATCGGGTTTCTCGGCTGCGGCACTGGCAAGACCCTTCCCATCGACGTCGCGCGGGCGGTGGTGATGGTCCGGGCGAACAGTCTGGCGCGTGGCCACTCCGGAGTGCGTCCCGCGCTGCTGGAGGCACTGTTGGACCTGCTCAACAGCGGCGTCACGCCGATTATTCCGGAGGAGGGGTCGGTCGGTGCCAGCGGCGATCTGGTGCCCCTGTCCTACGTCGCTGCTGTGCTCACCGGCCAGCGGGAGGCTGACTTGGACGGGCGAAGAATCCCAGCGGCCATGGCGCTGGAGGCAGCCGGCCTCGAGCCCTTCGAGCTGGCGGCAAAGGAGGGGTTGAGCCTGGTCAACGGCACGGCGTTCATGACCGCGCTGGGGACGCTCGTCGCGGCGGACGCTCGTCGTCTGCTTTTGCTCGCTGAGGTCAACACCGCTCTGACCACCGAGGTGCTGCGCGGCATCACCGGACCGTTCGCGCCCTTCCTGCACGACGTCGCCAAGCCGCACCCGGGCCAGGTCGCGTCGGCCCGCGCGATCCGAGGCCTGTTGGCCGGTAGCGGTCTCGCTGTCACTTACGAGGACGTCGTGGACCGGGCTGGGACGAGCGATACCGGCTACCGCGTGCTGGCCGAACAGATCCAGGAGCAGTACTCGCTGCGTTGCGCGCCGCAGTTCCTCGGCGTCCTGCGCGACGCGCTCGAGTGGGTCGAGCGCTGGCTGGTCATCGAGGTCAACTCGGCGAACGACAACCCACTGGTAGACAGTGCCACCGGCGCAGTGGTCAGCGGTGGCAACTTCGCGGGCGGCCACGTCGGCCTGGCGATGGACACGTTAAAGACCGCCGTAGCGAGCGTCCTGGACCTGCTCGACCGACAGCTCGAGCTCGTCGTCGACGAGAAGTTCAACAACGGCCTAACGCCCAACCTCGTGCGGCCGGTTCTGCACGACGACCCGCAGGCGGGACTGCATCATGGCTTCAAGGGCGTCCAGCTGGCCTGCTCGTCACTCACCGCTGACGCGCTCAGCCGCTGCGTGCCGGTGACGGTGTTCTCTCGCTCCACCGAATGCCACAATCAGGACAAGGTGTCGATGGGGGCGACGGCTGCGCGACAGGCCCGCGACGTCGTCGAGATCGGTGAGCGGGCGGTGGTCCTGCACCTCCTGGCCCTGTGCCAGGCCGCTGACCTGCGGGGACCCCAACTTCTGGGGCGGACCCGTGCGGTGTACGACCGGGTCCGGGCTGTGAGCCGGACGGTCGATGCGGATCGGGCGCTCGACAAAGACGTCGCCGCGGTGCTAGGGCTGTTGCGTGATGACTCCCTGCTGGAGGGCGTCGGGTGAGCGCCGGGCCGTCCGCGAGGTGGTAGCCGTGTCCACATGGGCGCCCGGGCGGAGAACCGCACCGTGACTCGGACACGCGGTCCGGGGGCCGCTCATGATCAGCGTCGGGGGGAGATCCTCGCCGCGGTCGGGCAGCTGGCTGCCGAGCACGGGCCACTCGCGGTATCCCAGTCCGCTGTGGCTGCGGTCGCGGGCGTCTCGCCGGGGCGCGTCCAGCACTACTTCCCGTCCAAGGACGAGATGTTGACTGCCGCGTTCGAAGATCTCAACGCCCGCAGCAGCGTCCGCGTCCGGGAGCGCGTCGGATGTGACCTCTCGTCGGCCGTGCCGCGCGCGGTCCTGGAGGCGGTGTTGACCGAACTCATCCCCTACGACGAGGTGACCCGGGCGCACGTCCAGTTCCGTCAGGCGTACACCGCCCTCGCCCTGCACCACGATGAGGTCGCCACCCGGCTGCGCTCCCGTTACCAGCATCTGCACTGCGACGACCTCGCCGGGCTCATCCGGCGGGATCAGGAGACCGGTGTGATCGACGGCGGTGCTCAGCCGCACGCCATCGCCGTCCGGCTGTCCGCACTCGCCGAGGGACTGGCCTACTACGTGCTGATCGGCATCGCCGCCTCCGAGACGGCGCACGACATCGTCCTCGCGGAGATCGCCGCGATATACCGGTGATCGCCCTAACTTCCTCCCATGATCACGCGGTCCGGGCCGGACACCGTCCGGAGACGATCCGGCCACCATCCGGTGACCGAACGGGGACGCGATGCGCCTGGCGATCCATCTATACGACTACGCGGCTGCTGGTTGCCCCGGTCCGATCGGACCGGCACTGGCCGATGCGGCGCGAGCCGCTGAGGACGGCGGCGCGACGGCCCTCACTCTGATCGACCACTGGATGGGCGAGCCGGACCCGACCACGGGCGCGCCGAGCCGGGCGCCGGTGCTGGAGGGCTACACGACGCTCGGCTACCTGGCGCACGCGACGAACCGGATAGAGCTGGGTCTGCTGGTCACGGGCGTTACCTACCGGGAGCCAGCACTGTTGGCCACGACGGTCGCGACGCTCGACGCGCTGTCCGGGGGCCGGGCATTTCTTGGGATCGGCGCCTCGTGGTTCGCCTACGAGCACCAGGCGCTCGGCGTGCCGTTCCCCCCGACTGCGGAACGATTCGATCGGGTCGACGAGGCGGTGAGGATCTGCCGCCAGATGTGGAGCGATGACGACGGTCCGTTCCACGGTCGCCACTACCACCTCGAACGAACCGTGTGCGCGGCACAGCCGTTGAACCGAACCCCGAAGGTGGTCATCGCCGGTATGGGCGAGCGGCGCACCCTGCGGCTCGTGGCCGAACTGGGTGACGCCTGCAACCTGTTCAGCCATGGGCACGACGAGGTCGCCCGCAAGATCGATGTGCTGGACCGGCACTGCACGGACGTCGGGCGCCGACCGAGCGATGTGACCCGGACGCTGCTGTTCACCGGTGACCCGCTTGCAGACCCGGACGGATTCATGCGGGACATGGCCGGCTACGCGGAGCTGGGGATCGAGCAGGTGTGGATCGGGCCAACCGGACCGGAGCCAGCGCTCTGGGTCGGCGATGCGACGGCGCGATTCGTCGGCCCTCTGGACTCGTTGTGAGCAGGCCGGGACGGCACGAGATCCGAGCCGAGTTGGTGGCGACCGTCCTCGACGTCACCGTCTCGGTAGGCGACCTGGTCCAGCCGGGACGCCAGATCTGCCTGCTAGAGTCGATGAAGATGGAGATCCCGGTGCTCAGCGAGGTCTCCGGGTTCCTGACCGACGCCCTGGTGACGCCGGGACAGGTTGTCCGGTGTGGAGACGTCCTCGCTGTCTTGCACACCAATTCTTCGATGTGACACCATCGTTTTAATCGCTCAGTCGGGCGTCCGCGGCCTCGGCTTGATCGCGACACGACGCCGGCTCCTACTCGGCGGTGCATCCTCCATGGCGACCAATTGCCCGACGACGGGAGACCATCGTGACCGCCGCGAGCACCACAACCGGGCTCGACATGAAGCTGCGCGCTCGGGTCGAGGACTTCTACGTCCGCCGACTGAAGCGCCTCGACGACGGGGATGCCGCCGGGTGGGCCGCCACGTTCACTGAGGACGGCATGTTCTCCACGAACGCGCGGCCGGACCCGTCCCACGGACGCACCGCCATCCGGGACGAGGTCTGCGCGGCCCACGCGGCGCTGGTCGAGCGTGGCGCCCACCGGCGACACTGGTTGGGCATGCTCTCAGTCGAGCGAGACGGGAACCGGATCCGCACCGGCTTCTACGCCCTCGTCTACGAGATCGTGCACGGCGGCCCGACGACACTAATGGCGACGACCACCGGTGAGAGCCTCCTGCACGAAGACGGCGCGGGCCGGCTGTCCGTGCACGCTGAGTGGATCCGGCGCGACGACCTCACCCCGGTCACCTGATTCCGGCACCACGAGGAACGGATAGGCATGAGCGAGGCGTACTGGGAGAAGTACCGCTCGATCGTTGACCGGCAGATCGAGCAGTCGGGGCTGTCCGAAGGCCTGGGCGACAACCCCTACCGGGGCAAGCCCCTGGCCGACGCGGGCAAGCGATATCACGAGAACTGGTGGATCGACGGATACGTTCACCGGGAGGGCATCACGGGCGACGCCCACCTGCCCATCTCCCTCCGACTCCGGCGGGAGATCGAGCAGATCGGCGATGCCGTGGCCGGACGGCGCTCCGAGAGCGAGGTGCGAGAGCTGCTGGACGACCTGAACGAGCGGATCACCGAGTGGCGGCGCGTTCCGACCCCGCCGCACGTGTCACTGTCCACCGTGGACGTCGACGACGTCGTGCAACGGTGGCACGCGTCTCGTACGAGCCAGCAGGGCGGCACTCACGGGGGGAACACCGGCCCGGACGACTCCAACCCGGGCGAGGGCGGCCCGCCCCCGCGACGGCGCGGGGGCGGGCGCACGCTGTTCGACCGCCTACTCGGCCGGAATACCGACTGAACAACCACAGCTCGGACCCTGATCAGTAGTCGACCCGTACCACTATCGCGGCCCCTGAGTCCCCTGCGGCGCAGCCGCTGAACAGACCCACACCTCCCCCGCGCAGGCACAGCACGGTGACGAGCTCGGCGATCGACCGCAAGCCGGTCGGTCCCTGTGGGTGACCGAATACCAGGCTGGACCCGACACGGTTCATCGACTCGAGTGTCACACCCATCTCGCGGGCGAAGTAGAGGTCGTTGACCGCGAACGGGTTGTGCGTGGTGATCGCGTCAACGTCCTCGATCCTCAGGTCCACGCTATCCAGCGCAGCCCTGGCCGCTGGCACAAGAGCCTCTGGCATCCGTCCTGAGCCGACCCGCGCAAACCCGGACGCCAGGACGGTGACCACCGGCCCGCCCGAGGCGAGTGACCGGGCGTGCGCGGTGCGGGTGACCAGGGCGCCGGCCGCGCCGTCGGCCGGGTGGGTCTGGGTCGCGGCTGTATGAACGCCGTCCCGGACGACGCTTCGCTCGGCCGCGACGCCTTCGGTGCTCCGCGTCCGCACACCCTCGTCGTCCGTGAGACGGACCGGGACACCGTCCGGGTCGATAACCTCGACCGGGACGGTATGCCGGCGCCTGGCCTCGTACGATGAGGACGCCCGGTACTGCTCGTAGCGAAGCACGGCCAGAGCGTCCGCGTCGGAGCGCCGGAACCCAGCGTCGCGGGCGACGGTCTCGGCGGTGGCCAGCATGCCGCGGTCGGTGCCGGGATCACGGGCGAACGCGGCGCGGACCCAGCTCTCCTCGCGCTCGGCCCCGCCCGGCCCCGAGGAGCCCCAGGTCAACATCGGGCCGTTGCTCACTCGGTCGGCCGTGACGACTAGCTGCGCGCCGCCGCCAGCGTGGAGCGACGTGGCCGCCGCGTGCAGACACGCCACCGACGTGGCGCAGGCCTGCCCGATCATCGGGCCAGACACTCCAGACAAACCGACGCGGCGGGCGACGGTCGGGGCGCCGTAGAAGATCTCCGGCTGCGGCACGGTCCAACCGAGCACCAGGCCGTCGACCTCGTCTAGCGGCAGCCTGGACGTCGCCGCCCGCGTCGCAGCGACCGCGACGTCCAGGCTGGAGACCCGGGCCAGTGCCCCCCTCCACCGGGCGAATGGCGTCGACCACAGCGCGTTCGCCGGAATCGCGGCATCGGGATGACGCACGGCCCACGCGCTCACCGGCGGACGTCCCCCGGCTCGGGGTTTCGGACGGCCTCGAACAAGGCGACGGCGCCGCGCACCTGGACCGTGCTGTTGCCGAACACGGAATCCAGCGCTGCAGCCAGCATCGCAGGGTCGTCGCCCTCGTTGTGGAAGGCACCGGTCCGGTTGTACAGGGCATTCACACGCCGGGAGACGGCTGTGTGCCGGACACCCCGGTCGAGCACGGTCGCACCAAACACCCTGCCGCCCGGCGCGAGTACTTCCCGGATGTTGCCGAACACGGTGCGCTTCGGTTCCTCTCCGCCGGGCAGGCAGTGCAGCACGTAGTTGAGACCGACCGAGTCGAACACCTCGTCCAACCCGAGCGAGTCGGCCAGTACGTCGACCCCGTGCGTGCGGGGTCGCAGCCGGGCGACCCGGGCTGCTGCGAACTCCAGTGGCGAGGGGTTGAGGTCGGCCAGCACGAGCGTCGGGTTTTCAACCGGGAATCGGGCGTGGTCAAGGTAGTAGCCGCTGCCCGGACCGATCTCCAGGTGTCGGGCGCGCAACATCCGGTCGTAGCGCTGCAGCATCACCGGCGTCGGACATCGCCATAGCAGCCGGTTGGACAGGCCGAGCACCACACGGTCGTAGAACGCCAGGCGGCCGGGACGGTAGTACGGCTGATCGACGGTGGGCATGACATCTCCTCGTCGGGGCGGCGGGGATCGACGGCAGTGCGGTGTCAATAGCTGCCCAGGCCCCCGCAGACGTTCAGGGCCTGCGCGGTGACCGTCGCAGCCTCGTCGGAGCAGAGATAGCGCACCATGGCGGCGACCTCCTCCGGCGTCGAGTAGCGGCCCATCGGCACCTTCGCCCGGAACTGGTCCAGGATCTCGTCGGCCGACGTGTCCTGCAGCCGTGCGTAGTGCTCGCGGATCTGCACGGCCATCGGGGTCTCGACGTAGCCCGGGCACACCGCGTTAACCGTCGTCCCGGTGGGCGCCAGCTCCTTGGCCAGCGCCTTCGTGAACCCGATCACGCCGGCTTTGGACGCCGAGTACGGCGCACCCATCGGGACACCCTGCTTCCCGCCGGTGGAGGCGATCATGACGATGCGAACTGCGGGTGAGGGGGTAGTCCGACGCAGCACCGCGCGGGTGGTCCAGAAGGTGCCGTTGAGGTTGGTGTCCAGGACGTCGAGCCAGGTGTCGTCGTCCAGCTCGGCCGTCCGGCCGCCCCCGCCGCGGCCGGCGTTGTTGACCAGGATCCGCGGTTCGCCCAGGTCATCGACAGTGGCGTCCACGAACTTCTCGACGCCGTCGCGGTCCCGCACGTCGCATACGTAGCCGCGGCACTCGAGTCCCTCCGCCGCGAGAGCGGCCTCGGTCGCAGCCACGCGCTCCTCATCGCGGCCGCAGAACGCGACCGCTCGACCGTCGCCCGCAAGGGCGCGCACGGTCGCCAGTCCGATGCCCGACGTCCCGCCGGTCACGAGGGCGACGCTCCGAGTCTCCGACATCCGGTCTCCTCCTTCGTCGACGTGGGTGCCGACATGGCGCGGACGCTGCAGGACGTCGATGGGGCGCCGTTCGAGGCGATGTCGACCGGCTCCCGGACGAACTCCGCTGGATTTGGGCTCGAAGCTGGCTTCCGACCATCTGTCCGGCCCAGCTGAGCACGAGACCGTCACCAGGGAGCGCGATGCCGACGATGCAGACGGACCGACCCTCTGCGCTGGAGAGATTCCGCGGCACGCTGGTCCGGCCGCAGGACGCGGACTACGAGCGCCTGCGCCACGTCTGGAACAGGACGGTGGACAGGCGGCCCGCGCTGATCGCACGGTGCGTGTGCCCGGAGGATGTGGCAATCGCGGTTGCGCACGCCAGACAGCACGGTCTGCCGCTGGCCGTGCGCGCCGGCGGGCACAGCGTGGCGGGGCACTCCACCTGCGATGACGGCGTCGTCGTCGACCTGTCGATGATGTCAGCAGTCGACGTCGACCCGCAGGCGCGACATGCCCGGGTCGAGGGCGGTGCGCTGCTCGGCGCGTTCGACGCCGCGACGCAGGCCCATCTACTGGCCGCGCCGGCGGGGGTCGTCGCACACACCGGGCTCGGCGGACTGGTCCTCGGCGGCGGCTTCGGATGGCTGAGCCGGAAGCACGGGCTCGCGATCGACAATCTGACCGCAGTGGATGTCGTCACGGCCGACGGGCGGCAAATGCGGGCGGACACCGAGCATCACCCCGACCTGTTCTGGGCGCTACGCGGCGGCGGCGGCAACTTCGGCGTCGCGACAGCGTTCGAGTTCGACCTGCACCACGTCGGCGCCGTCCGCTTCGCCGTCGCCTACCACCCGCTCGACGACGGCCCCCGCGTGCTGCGCGACTGGGCCGCGTACATGTCGCAGGCGCCCGACGAGCTGACCTGGGTGTTCTACCTGCGTCTGGCCCCGCCCGTGCCGGACGTCCCGAAGCACCTCCACGGGAAGCCCGTTCTGTGCGGGTCGGCGTGCTGGATCGGCGACGTGTCCGAAGGCGACCTTGCGCTCGAGGCGGTCCGCGACGTCGGACGCCCGGCCGCTGTCGCGACGACGACGCTGCCGTACCGGTCGTTGCAGGGCTACTCGTTCCCCAGCCCGGTTCTCCCGGACCGCGCCTACTTCAAGAGCGGCTACCTGGACCGGCTTCCGGATGCCGCGATCGACGCCCTACTGGCCGCCGGGGCGTCGATGACCTCGCCGATGTCTCAGCTCGAGGTCCTGTACCTGGGGGGCGCGATCTCCCGAGTGCCCGCCGACGCAACCGCGTTCGGGCATCGGACCTCGCCGTTCGTCGCGAACTTCGCCTCCGCGTGGCGCGACCCCGCCCACGACTCGCGGCATGTCGCGTGGGCAGTCGACAGCCACGCCGCCCTGGAGCCGCACATGACCGGCGGCGGATACGTGAATTTCTTCAACGAGTCCGAGGGACATCGGACGGTCGACGCGTTCGGCGCGGACAACTTGCGCAGGCTGCGCCGGATCAAGGCCGACTACGACCCGGACAACACGTTCCGGTTGAACACCAACATCGTCCCCGGCGAGGGCTGAGCCGTGACCGTGTCACACGCCGGGACCGTGCACGAGCTCGTCGAGCGGTGGCGGGCCGCGGAGGAGTCGAACGACGGCGAATGGCTGGAGGAGCTGCTCGACCCCGACTTCGTCGGGGTCGGACCATTCGGCTGGACCCGTACCCGCGAGGAGTGGACCGGCCGCTACCGCAGCGGCCGCGTCGTCAACGACGAGATCCACCTCGACGACGTGCACGTGCGGGCTTGGGACGACGCAGCCGTCGTGGTCGCGGTGCAGCACCAGCGCGGCCGCAACGGCACCGCCGACACGACCGGACGGTTCAGGGTGACGCTCACCGCACGTCGGGACGGGTCGGCCTGGCGGGTCGCTGGCCTGCATATCGGTCCGCTTCGCGACGCATGAGCGCACACACAGAGAGGAGCACCACCGTGGACCGACGAGTCGTCGTGACCGGTCTCGACGTCCTCGCCCCCGGATCGCAGGACACCGCGGGGTTCTGGGACATGATTGTCGACGGGCGGACCGCCACGCGACGGGTCACCGCCTTCGACGCGTCCGCCTTCCGGTCGAAGGTCGCCGCAGAGATCGACTTCGACGCGACGGCGCGTGGTTTCTCCTCCCGCGAGCGGCAGCGCATGGACCGTGCCTCGCTGTTCGCCGTCACGTGCGCCCGCGGCGCCGTTGCATCAGCCGGGCTGGACCTCGGGGGTGACCTCGGTGGAGCGACCGGGATCTCGATTGGGACCGCTGTCGGCTGCTCGACCAGCCTGGAGCAGGACTATCTCGTGCTCTCCGACACCGGTCGCGAGTGGCTCGTCGACCCCTCCTACCTGCCACCGCACGTGTTCGACCACTTCAGCCCCGGCTCGATTGTCCGCGAGGTCGCCGGCGCGACCGGCGCGCGCGGGCCGGCAACGATCGTGTCGACCGGCTGCACATCCGGGATCGACGCCGTCGGACACGCCCGGGCTCTCGTCGCGGACGGCACGGTCGACGTCATGGTCGCGGGGGCCACCGAGGCCCCGATCACGCCGGTCGCAGCCGCCTCGTTCGACGTTATCCGGGCCACCACCCCGCGGACCGAGGACTTCGGCTCGGCCAGCCGCCCCTTCGACCGGGACCGTGACGGCTTCGCCCTGGGCGAAGGGGCCGCGATGCTCGTGCTGGAGGAGTACGAGCACGCGCGACGACGGGGCGCCACTGTCCTCGCCGAGATCGTCGGCTACGCGAACCGATGCAACGCCTACCACATGACCGGGTTGGCCCCGGGCGGTGAGGAGATGTCGATGGCGATCGACTCGGCGCTGACGCAGGCCCGGCTGGACCCGTCTGCGATCGACTACATCAACGCCCACGGTTCGGGCACCAAGCAGAACGACCGGCACGAAACAGGCGCGTTCAAGCGGAGCTTCGGCCACCATGCCTATGACATCCCGGTCAGCTCCATCAAGTCGATGATCGGGCACTCGCTCGGTGCCATCGGGTCAATCGAGATCGCGGCCTGTGTGCTCGCGATGCGCGACGACGTCGTGCCCCCCACCGCCAACCTCACCACGCCGGACCCGGACTGCGACCTGGACTACGTCCCACGACAGTCCCGAGACGCCCGGCTGGACCGCGTGCTTACCGTGGGCAGTGGCTTCGGCGGGTTTCAGAGCGCGATGGTGCTGGCCCGAGGAGGCCTGCGATGACCGCCGCCGTCGACGTCCTGGTGACCGGAATCGGGGTCGTCGCACCCAGTGGCTTGGGGCGGGAGCCGGTGTGGGAAGCCGCAGTCGCGGGCAAGTGCGCGATCGACATGATCGGCTCATTCGACCCCTCGGCACACCGCTCCCGGCTGGCCGGGCGCCTCGACGGTTTCGACGCCGCCGAGCACTTCGGGTCCCGCACGCTCACCCAGACGGACCGGGTCACCCGGTTCGCTCTGCTCGCCTCGGACGAGGCCGTCGCCGACTCCGGGCTCGACCCGCCGACACTCGACCCGGAACGTATCGGGGTCACCACGTCCAACGCGACCGGCGGGTTCGAGTTCACCCACCGTGAGATGGCCAAGCTTTGGACACAGGGCCCGGACGCGGTCAGCGTCTACCAGTCCTTCGCATGGTTCTATGCGGTTAACACCGGTCAGATCAGCATCCGTCACGGGGTGAAGGGTCCGAGCAGCGTCCTGTCCGCCGAGCAGAGCGGCGGACTTGACGCGATCGGCTACGGACTACGCGGGATCCATCGCGGGGATCTGGACGTCGTCCTGGCTGGCGGGTTCGAGTCGTCCTTCGACCCGTGGGGCTGGGCGTCTCATTGCGCATCCGGGACCGTCAGCGAGGCCCGCTCCCCCGAGCTGGCATACCTGCCGTTCGATGCCCGCGCGAACGGCCACGTGCCCGGTGAGGGCGGTGCGCTGCTGGTCCTAGAGGCCGCCGGACACGCGTCGGGACGCGGGCGCGACAACCCCTACGGCCGGCTCACCGGCCACGCCGCCACGTTCGATCCGCCCGGACACCGGCCGGACGGGCTCGAGCGCGCGGCCCGGCAGGCGCTGGCGCAGGCCGGTCGGGCACCCGGGGAGATCGATCTGGTGCTCGCCGACGGCGCCGGCGCCGCGGCCCTCGACGCCCAGGAAGCCGAAGCGATCAGCGCCGTCTTCGGCGCACGCGGCGTACCGGTGTCGGTACCGAAGAGTGGCGTAGGACGTCTGATGGCGGGCGGCGGGCCGCTGGACGCCACCTTCGCGCTGCTCGCCGTCCGGGACGGCGTCATCCCGCCGACCGTCAACGTCGCGGAGCCGCCCGCGCACTACGGGCTGGACCTGGTCGTCGGTGACGCCCGGCCCGCCACCGTGCACCGTGTGCTGATCCTGGCCCGGGGCGCTGAGGGATTCAACTCCGCGCTCGTCGTCGAGCGCGCGTGACGACCCACGACACCGCCGACCCTAAGGAGTCACCATGTCCGTTCTGACCCTGCCCGAACTGCGTGAGCTGCTCATCGATGCCGCCGGCGCGACAGACGCCGGCGACACGGACGGATTCGGCGACCAGGCGTTCGACGAGCTCGGCTACGACTCGCTGGCCCTGATGCAGTCCGCCGCCGTGCTCAAGCGCCGCCACGGCGTCGAGATTCCGGAGGACGTCCTCGGCACGCTCACCACACCGAACGAGATGCTCGCGTTCGTCAACTCGGCGCGGTCCGTGGGATGAATCCACCCGACCGGAACGTCGGGTTCATGTTCCCCGGCCAGGGAGCCCAGTTCCCCGGTATGGCGGCCGGTCTCTACGACGTCAATGGCCCGTTCACCGTTGTGATGGACCGTGTGTTCGACCTGCTCGGTGTGCACGGACGACGGCTGCGAAGGATCTGGCTATCGGGGAAGGACATCGATGGGTTCGACGACGCGTCGGTCGCCCAGCCGCTGCTGTTTGGAACGAACTGCGCCTCGGCGGCTTCCCTGATCGCCCGCGGTCTGCAACCGACGGTGCTGATCGGGCACAGCGTCGGGGAGGTCGCTGCCGCGCATGTGGCCGGGGTGTTTGACCTGGAGACGGGGCTGTCGTGGATCGACCGGCTGATCGCCTGGTCGGCCCGCGTCCCGGCGGGTGGGATGCTCGCGGTAGCCGCCTCAGTCGACGATGTCGCGCCACACCTGCGCGGCTCGGTCGTTGTCGGCGCCGTCAACGCGCGGCGCCAGCTGTTGCTCGCGGGAGCCGATCGCGACCTCGACGACGTACGTGCTGCCCTCACCGACGCCGGATTCACCAGCTTCCGCGCGCGGGCCCGACAGCCCTTCCACAGCCCCGCGATGTGGATCCCGGATGTCCCCCCACTCGCCCGCGCCACGTTGCACGCACCTCGCACACGGTTGTGGTCGTGCTACGCCCAGCAACCACTCGACGACGGCCGCGCCCGGGACCCGTCATTCTGGGCCGGGCAGCCCGCCGAACCGGTGTATTTCGGACCGACCCTGGACCGGCTGCTCGACACGGACGGGCCGATCCACCTCGTCGAGGCCGGACCGGGGTCCAGCCTGTGCGGCATAGCCCGCCGGACTCGGCAGGTCGCGCATGGCTTCTCGGCGGCGACGGCGGCGCTGCCCGGTCCCGACGCGGCCGCCAACCGGGCTGCGCAGGATGCCGTTGTTGAGCAACTGGCCGCTGGGCTCGCTCGGTGACCGGTTCCGACCGGGATGTCGAAGCGGCTCACGACCACACGACGGGAAATCTCTCTGGCCCCCGCACCAGCGACCCGGTCCTCCAGGTCATTCCGGAGCCTTCCGCGGGCCGCAGCCGCGGCATTCGGACACGCAGACTATCCAGCCCGACCTGAAGCTGCAGCCGGGCCAGCGGCGCCCCGAGGCAGTGATGGTCGCCGTAGCCGAACGCAAGGTGCGGGACGCGCGCACGCTGTGGGTCGAGACGCTGTGGACATTGGAACACCGCTGGGTCGCGGTTGGCGGACGTTGTGACGGCGAAGACGGCCGCACCGGCGCGCACCGAAACCCCTCCGACGACGACATCCTCATGCGCCACCCGACACCGCGTACCTCCCGCACCGAGCGGGACGAAGCGCATCAGTTCCTCCACGGTCCGACGCACCGCGGCGCCCCCCTCCCCCAGCCGGTGCAACCCACCGGCCCGCAGCAGCACGAACACCGAGTTCGCTAGTTGCGCACCGGTCGTTTCGTGGCCCGCCAGCAGCAGGTCTGATGCGAGGGCGATCGCCTCGGCGCGAGTCAGCCGCCCGGCGTGGGCAAGCGTGCTCAACACGTCGTCCCGCGGGCGCGCGGCCCGGTCCGAGAGGAGCCCGTCGAACAGGCCGAGCATCTCCCTGTGGGCCCTCTCCCGATCGGCCGGCTGAGCCCCGGACGTCGACAACAGCGCCGCGGACCAGCGCGCCAAATCGGCCCGATCCACAGGCGGGACCCCGAGCACCTCGCAGATCACCGCGACCGGCAGCGGAACTGCGAAAGACGCGACGAGATCGGCAGGCTCGCCGGACGCCTCGATGTCATCGAGCAGTCCAGCGACGATCTGCTCGACACGTGGGCGCAGCCGTCGCATGCGACGGGCGGTGAAGGAGCCCTGCACCGCACCCCGCACACGGCGGTGGTCCGGCGGATCGAGGGACTGCAGAAGCCCCTCGCTACCCGGTTCCGGCAGCAGCCGCGGGACGTCGGGCTGTGATGTCGCGGCCCGTCCGAAGCGCCGGTCCCCCAGCACGAACCGGACGTCCGAATGACGTGTCACCAGCCATGCGTGGCCGCCGTACGGCAGCTCCACCCCGTGGGCGCGTGCGCTTTCGCGCAGGTCAGCGTACTCGGGCTCCTCCTCGTTCTCCGGAGGCTGGGCGAATGGGAAAGGCGTGAGTTCCACGACGGCTCCTTGATCGTGCGATCGACCGGCGGCGCGGCTAAAGTATATCGATGGAACCACATTGACTTAGTGATCCTACGACGCGAGGCGACGACGCATGCGGGACGGCACCTCACGAGAACCCGGCTCCAAAACCTGGTCCACGCAGCGCACCCCGGCGGCGGCCTGGCTGATCACGGCGGTGGCATGTGCCGCGGAGTTCATGGTCGTACTGGATGCGTCCGTGGTGAACGTGGCGCTCCCAGCGATCCAGGAGGAGCTACGGTTCTCTCCGGCTGGCCTGCAGTGGGTGGTGACGAGCTACGCCCTCGTCTTCGCCGGATTCCTGCTGCTGGGCGGCCGGTTGGCCGATCTGTACGGGCTCCGACGCATGCTCCTGGCGGGGCTCGCAATATTCGTCGTCGCGAGCGTCGTAGGCGGGCTGGCCGTGACGGCGGACACTCTGATCGCGGCCCGCGCCGCACAGGCACTGGGCGCGGCGGTGCTGGCACCGACCAGTCTAACGATCCTGACCACAACGTTCCCCGAGGGCCCGCGACGGGTTCGCGCGCTGGCGACGTGGACGGCACTCGCCTCAGCCGCGGGCGCTGCGGGCAGTCTGCTCGGCGGCATCCTGACCGAGTTCCTGACGTGGCGGGCCACACTCCTGGTCAACCTCCCGATCGGGGCCATCGCGTTCATCGCAGCAGCTCGGACCCTGCCGGCCGGGAATGCGTCTGTGGATGGTCAGCGTCTCGACGTGCCCGGAGCCGTGGCCGCGACCGTATCGATGACGGCATTGACCTTCGCTGTCTCCGGCGCGGAGACCAGGGGCTGGGCCTCCCCGGTCACCCTCGCCGCCCTGAGCGTCGCCGCACTGGCGCTGACACTGTTCGTGGCCCACGAAGGATGGTGGTCGTCGTCACCGCTGATACCACTGCGACTGTTCGCCCTACGCTCGATCTCGGCGGGCAACGTCGCGATCGTGCTGGCGGGCGCTTGCTTGATGCCTATGTGGTACTTCCTGTCTCTCTACATGCAGCAGGGACTCGGGCTCTCCGCAGGCATGGCCGGTCTGGGATTTCTGCCGCACACCGTCATCACTGTGCTCGTCGGCGCCCAGATCGCTCCACGGGTGATGCGAAGGGTCCCGGAACGGACCGTTCTGTTCGCGGGCGCACTGCTGGCCGCCGCCGGGTTCTGGTGGCAGAGCCGAGTCGGAGTCACCGACACATATTGGACCGGCGTGCTCGGCCCGGCAATCGTGATGTCGACAGGAACCGGCTTGATCAACACGCCGCTAAGCACGCTCGTCACGTCCGGAGTCACCGACCGGGACGCAGGTGCTGCATCGGGCCTAATGAATACGACGAAGCAGGTGGGCGGCGCCGTCGGACTCGCCACTATTGCCACTATTGCGACAGCGTCCGCATACAGTGCGTCAGGCCCGGTCATTAACGGTTCCGTCCTGAGTACTGCGACTGCATTCGAATGCATGACCGCTCTGATGGTCGGCGTCGCGGCGCTCGCCGCACTTCTACCCGCGGCTCGAACGGCGACTCGCCGAAAATCCAATAACTGATCCGTTGCGCCTCTGCAACTGACTTCTCATCCATGGAGCATCAGGTGTCGAAGGCGATGACCCCGCCGCAAGGGCCATTGCCCCCAAACCAGGATCCAGCCAATGCAACGAAGTTGTGTTCGACGTCACACCGTAACGCGGAGACCTCGCATACTTGCGCGGTGACTCGACGTGATCGAAATTCGGGGGTCCGGCCCATTACCTAGGTGTAAGCTATCGCAAAACAGCTATTGCGGCCGCGTCAAGGGCCCCTCAGGCGGGATGCGGCAATAACGGTTACCGACAGTGAGCGCGACGATTGGGGCGCCGTTGCCCGTTCGCTCTAGTGACATCCACTCGCCGTTCCGCACAGACTCGGAAGCATGCCAGGCCGAGTGTCCGACCGAGATGAATCGCCGAAGTCATCCAAGCCTTTCATCGCGTCGGATGGGCGCGCTCCAAGCGAAAAGAGTCTCAGTTTGAACGCGGCATCGAAAGAGCTAGATATTCGCATTCTCAACACAACAGAAGTGGAGTACGCTGGCCGGATAGGTACTCCCGAAGCACCGAAGTACCGCCAGGTCCTGGCGCTACTCGCCTTCCGCGTCGGTACGACCGTCTCAATTGAGAGCATGATCGATGAACTGTGGCCGTCGAATCCTCCTCGAACCGCAGTTACTACTACTCAGACCTACATCTACGGGCTCCGCAAAATCGTAGACAAGCTCGCTGACAAACCGCTCGGGAAGCAAGTTATCGCCACACGGAGACCTGGGTATATTTTGTGCTTAGAACGAGAAAGCATTGATATCCACAGATTTCGCGACAAGCTCGGAACTGCCCGCAGTTTAGCGGCTCAAGATGCACAACAGGCGCTGCGCGAGTATGATCAAATACTTTCCTGTACGCCGACGGTGCCGCTGTCAGACATCGCCCTCGGTCCCGTTCTCATCAGTTACGCCGACGAAATCCGCGAGGTCATCTTGTCGGCGCGACATGAGAGAATCGAGCTGGCACTGAAGGCTGGCGATCCGAACATGATGCTCCCCGAACTCCGACTACTCACTGCAACCTTCCCTCTGCGCGAGAACTTTGCTCGCTCCCTCATGCAGGCATTGGCCGCGACCAATCGCCGCGCCGAGGCGCTACAGGTTTTTCATGAGGTCCGGACCGTTCTGAACCGTGACCTTGGTATCGAGCCGTGTCACGAGCTCCGCGCTCTGCAGGAGAAGGTGCTTCGCGGCAACTCTCGCTGATTGTTGCGGTGGCGCATCCTGACACATGGGGCTACCCACATATCGAGTTGGCGCAGTTGACCGAGCTAGCCCGGACTCTTCACGGGCTGTGCCGGTGATCTCCGACCCCAACTGAAGAAAGTGCCTCGTGACCAGGTAAGACAGCGGGTGTCGAAGCCCTGTCCGCCATGGTCGAGGAGGCACTTTCCGAGTGCAGACTACAAGCACGCGCCCACCGGTCATCGTGACCGCCGACGGCGCTGGGGTGGTGTCGCACGTCGGGTCGCGTCTGCTGGCCGATGTCGCCGACCGGACCACGTTGGCCAGTGAGCCTTTTTCAACCTGACCAGCGAGCTTCTGCGTCAGGAGATCGCGAAGGTTGCAGCGCAACTGCTCTGACCACAGCTGCACAGGTCACCGGCTCGCCAGCTCGGCGTCTGCACCCACACAACCAGGCCCCTGAGCTGCCGGAACGGCAGGTTGAAAAGGGCTCAGTGAACTCTCGACCGCGCTCGCACCGCTGCGACGAGCTCGGGCGCGTCATGATCCGGGGCGGGTGCTGGTCGATCTGGCCGTCGCGGTCGCCGACGGGGCCACGAGGATCTGCGAGATCGCGGTCCTGGCCGATCAGGGCGCGGTGTTCGGGTCGGTGGCATCGGACTCGACCTGCTGGCGACTGCTCGACAAGCTCGACGAGCGCCGGTTGTCCTCGATCGCGGCGGGGCGGGCGCGGGCCCGGGAGGTGGTCTGGGCCCAGCACGCCGACGTCGATGGTCGCGCGTTTCCCGCGGCTCGGGTCGCCGGCCGCGACCTGCGCCGGCACGGCCGGGACGTGCTGGTGATCGATCTCGACGCCACGATCGTCATCGCCCACAGCGAGAAGGAACAGGCCACGCCCACGTTCAAGAAGACGTTCGGGTATCACCCGATGCTGGCGTTCTGCGACAACACCGGCGAGTTCCTCGCCGCCCGCTTGCGCCGCGGGAACGCCGGTGCGAACACCGCCGCGGATCACATCAGCGTGCTCGACGACGCGCTCGCCCAGATCCCTGACGCGTTCCGTCACGGGCACCCGATCCTGGTCCGCACCGACACCGCGGGCGCCACGAAAGCCTTCCTCGCCCACATCCGAGCGCAACAAGACACAGCGGTGAGCTGTGAGTTCTCCGTCGGCTGGGCCGTCACCGACCGCGAACGCACCGTGATCAGCCTGGTCCCGAAGACGGTGTGGGCCGAGGCGGTCGACGCTGACGGCGGGCACCGTGACGGCGCCGGGCTGGCCGAGATCACCGGCTTGCTCCCCGCCTCCGCGTTGGTCGACTACCCGGCCGGGACCCGCGTTGTCGTCCGTCGTGAACGGCCGCATCCCGGCGCGCAGCTCGATGCGTTCGAGGAGCGTGACGGCTGGCGCTACACCGCGTTCGCCACCGACACCCGCGTCGGGCAGCTCGCCTTCCTCGACGCCCGCCACCGCGCCCACGCCCGGGTCGAGGACCGGATCCGCTGCGGCAAGGACACCGGCCTCAACCACTTCCCGTCCCGGTCCTTCGCCGTCAACGCGGCGTGGTTGACCGTGGTCATGCTCGCGGTCGACCTGATCACCTGGACCCAGCGCCTGCTTCTCGACGGCGACCTGGCGAAGGTCGAGCCGAAGGCGTTGCGCTACCGGTTGTTGCACACCGCCGCGCGGATCACCCGCGGGCAACGCCGAGTCTGGGTCCGCATCCAACGGTCCTGGCCCTGGGCGGTCGATCTCGCCCGCGCGTTCGCGCGGCTGTGCGCGTTGCCTGTTCCTGCTGGTTGATCTCCGAAGCCCGACACGACGAGCGGCGGGAGCTCCCGGCAGAACGCGCAGGCCGGCCCCTTCGCCATGCCCACCCATCGAACGAACCGGACCGGATCCGCCGCCAGCCGATCACGCGGTCAATCCGCAGCTCCGTGAATCACCAGGGCTAGGACGTGTCTCCTAATCTGGTCGCTCGGGACTGCGGGATGATCGTCGGGTGTCGCGGCGAGCTGTCCTGAACGATGCCCAGTGGGCGAGGCTCGAGCCGTTGTTGCCGACCTCGGACGGTCTGCCGGGTCGCCCGTTCGCCGATCACCGCCGGGTGGTCGAGGGGATCATCTATCGGTTCCGCTGCGGGCTGGCCTGGCGTGACGTTCCGACCGAGTTCGGGCCCTGGCAGACGTTGTGGAAGCGGCATCGCCGCTACTGCGGTGACGGCACCTGGGATCGGGTTCGTGCAGCTCTGCTGGCCGATGCCGACTCCGCGGGGCTGGTGGACTGGGCGGTGTCGGTGGACTCGTCGATCATTCGTGCTCATCAGCACGCCGCGACCCTCAAGCGGGACACAGGGGGCAGGATCGAACTACAAGAATCTGCGCGTGGAGCCCGACGATCACGCACTCGGTCGGTCCCGCGGCGGGCTCGGCACGAAGATCCACCAGCTCGTTGACGGCCACGGCCGTCCGCTGGTCGTACTCGTCGGTCCCGGCCAGGCCGGCGACGCCCCGATGTTCCTGCACCTGATGCGTCATCTGCGTATCGACCGGGTCGGCCCCGGTCGTCCGCGGACTCGCCCGGAGCGGGTCCGCGCAGACAAGGCCTACTCCTCGCGTGCGATCCGCCGGCATCTGCGTGAGCGCGGGATCGTCGCGGTCATTCCCGAGCCTGCTGACCAGCAAGGGCATCGGAAACGGTGATGGTGCTCTCTGAAATGGGCCAGTCTCGCTACCTGAACTTCCTCAGTTGATGAGTCCGTGCGGCGCGTCGTTTGCGCTGCTCAGTGCCCTTTCGGGCCACGGTTCGGTGATCACCGGATCGTCGGGCTGGAGGGTGGATGCTCTCGCTGGAGGAAGATGTGGAAGTACATGCGCTGCACGCGCGGGGCTGGTCGGTCTCGGCGATCGCCCGGCATCTGGGGCGTGACCGCAAGACGATCCGCCGGTATCTGTCCGGGCAGGTCGTCCCGGGACGACGACGTGCGGCGGGTCCGGATCCGTTCGCTCCGTTCGTCGCCTACTGCCGGGCTCGGCTGGGCGATGATCCGCACCTGTGGGCGGTGACGCTGCTCGACGAGCTGGCCGAGCTCGGCTACGAGGGCGGGTACTCGACCTTCACCCGGGCGTTGCGCCGCTACGGGCTGCGCCCGCACTGCGAGCCGTGTCAGGCCACCCGGGGACGCGACGTCGCGATCATCGCCCACCCGCCGGGCGAGGAGACCCAGTGGGACTGGCTGGAGCTGCCCGACCCGCCGGCGGACTGGGGGTGTCGTCGGTTCGTAGAACCTGACCCCGCGCGGGTACCGGGAACTTTGACCCCCTCCCGCCATGGGGACTGTAAGAACATCGGTGTAACTCCGATCAAGGAGTGTGGACCCGATGACAGGCCAGGCAGCGGAGCCGGTGACCGACCTCGACGCCGCGCTCGACGGTGACGGGGTGGGAGAGCTCGATCCGGTCGATGAGCAGTTGATCGCTCAGCTCGCCGGTCGTGCCCGTGTGAACGGGCTCGACCTCACCGGGGCGAACGGGCTGCTCGCGCAGCTGACCAAGCGGGTTCTGGAGTCCGCCCTCGAGGGTGAGATCACCGACCACCTCGGTTATGAAGCCCACGACCCGGCCGGGCGCGACGGGAAGAACTCCCGCAACGGTCACCGGTCGAAGACGGTGTTGACCGAGGCTGGACCGGTCGAGGTCGAGGTCCCCCGTGACCGGGACGGCTCGTTCACACCGAAGATCGTGGCCAAACGCCAGCGGCGGTTGTCCGGGGTGGATGAGATGGTGCTGTCGCTCTCGGCGAAGGGCCTGACCACCGGTGAGGTCCAGGCTCACCTCGCCGAGGTCTACGGCGCCCAGGTCTCGCGGCAGACGATCTCCACGATCACCGACAAGGTCCTCGACGCCATGGCCGACTGGCAGAGCCGGCCCCTCGACCCGGTGTATCCGGTGTATCCGGTGTAACTCTGGCTGTTGAGGGCTATCGGCGTCCGGCGGACAGGCGTCCGTCGAAGGCCATGTCGAAGGCGTTGAGGGCTGGTTTCCAACGGATCGACCAGCGGCGTTGTCCTGCTCCGGTGGGATCGAGACTCATGATCGCCATGTAGACGCATTTGAGGGCGGCGGTCTCGTTCGGGAAGTGCCCGCGGGCCTTGACCGCCCGTCTGATCCGGGCGTTCACGCCCAGATGGCGTTGGTGGTGCAGATGATCGTGCGGATCTCTACGTCGAAGGCGAGGAACGGCACGAGTTCGGCCCAGGCGCTGTCCCAGAGCCGCACGATCGCCGGGTAGCGCTCGCCCCATGCCTGGCGGAACTCGGCGAACCGTTCGGTGGCCGCGGCCTCGGTCGGTGCGGTGTAGACCGGTCGCAGCGCTCGGGCGATGGCGTCGTAGTGCTGGCGGCCGGCGTAGCGGAAGCTGTTGCGCAGCAGGTGCACGACACAGGTCTGGGTGATCGCAGCGGGCCATGTCTGCTCGATCGCGTCGGGCAGTCCTTTGAGCCCGTCACAGACGACCATGAGCACGTCGGCGACGCCGCGGTTACGGATCTCGGTGAGCACGTGCAGCCAGTACTTCGCGCCCTCACCTGCGGTGTTCGGGTCACCGGCCCACAGCCCGAGGATCTCGCGGCGTCCCTCGCAGGTGACGGCGAGCGCCACGTAGATGGGCCGGTTGGCGACCTTCCCGTCGCGGATCTTCACATGAATCGCGTCGATGAAGACCACCGGAAACTTGACAGTCCCTCAACGGCGAGGTTCGCGCGGCGGTCGACCACCCGCGTTCGACCGTGTCGACTACCGCGGCCGCAACGTCGTCGAGCGCGGGTTCTGTGACGTCAAACAGTGGCGCGGCCTGGCGACCCGCTACGACAAACTCGCCCTGACCTTCCGTGGCGGAGTCGTGCTGAAGGCGATCATCACCTGGCTAAGGGCATTAGGAGACACGCCCTAGGTGCCCACCGCTCTGCGCGCGGCCCGTCCACCCGGGTCCGGTGTGTCACCGATGGCAGGATGACGCAATCGTGGGAGAGATCGTGCGGGTCGCATGCTGCGACCGAGACTGGGTGGGCGCAGACCGCGCGCACTGCTGTCGCCGCTTCGACGGCTGCGGGCAGGTGTTCGACGACGCCGCACTATGGGACGCCCACCGCCCTACCGGCACCTGCCTAACCCCGGCCACTCTCGGACTGACCCAGACCAAGAACGGCATCTGGCGACGCCCCTGAGGGGCAGGCCGTCCGCGATGAGCGCGTCCTGTTTGTCAGGGGCGTAGTTCATCTCGCGGACCGTACACCTACCGCGGGATGGGAGTCCCCCGCTGCGCCGTCTCGTGAAGCTTCGTGCCCTCGCACGGGTGGATCTATATTAGCAGATCTACTAGCCTCCTCTGTATCGAAGAATGGATACAGATGATGCCTGCTTACGGGCGGCGGCGGCTGTCGTCGATCGGTGTTCTGGTGGGGACTCTCGTGGTCGTCGCAGCTGTGCTTCCCGCAGGGACGTCCGGCTCGACGGTGACCCGCACCGCGGGGTCCAGCGCCGAGAGTCGTCCGGTGTCGGCGGCGGCTGTGGCCCGGGTGGCGGGTCCGCTCGATGACCTGGGTGTCCCGGATCCGCTGGTGTCGGGCTCCGGTGAGCGGATCACCAGTGCGCGGGCCTGGGAGCAGCAGCGTCCGGAGCTGCTCGCGGCGTTCGAGGAGAACGTCTACGGCACGACCTTGCCTACGCCGGCGAAGACGACGTACTCCGAGGCCGGCGGCGGAGGCGGCTCGGCGAAGAAGGTCACCATCACAGTGACCGGCCCGCAGGGGGACGCGAGCTTCACGCTGCGGCTGTTCACGCCGACGTCGGGCACGCCGAAGGGCACGTTCCTGCTGATCGACCACCGCGGCTCGGTCGGGGATGATCCCGGCTCGGGCGGCTACGCCCCCGCCGCGACGATCACCGGGGCCGGGTACGCCCTGGCCGCGCTCAACGCCGAGGAGATCGCCCCCGACGACGCCGGCTCCTACCGCAACGGCGTGATCAACGCCTTCTACCCGCCCAGCCAGGACCTGCCCGCCGACGCCGGGCGCACGATCAGCGCCTGGGCGTGGGGCGCAAGCCGGGCGATGGACTACCTGCAGACCGACGACGCCACCAGCACAGGCATCGACCCGGGCAAAGTCGCGGTGATCGGGCACTCCCGCGGTGGGAAGGCCGCGCTGTGGGCCGGCGCTCAAGATCCGCGGTTTCCGGTGGTGATCTCGAACAACTCCGGCTCCACCGGCGCGAAGCTCGCCCGCCGCGACTCGGCTGGGGAGTCGATCTCGGCGATCAACTCCCAGTTCCCGCACTGGTTCCCCGAGACCTACAAGCGCTACGACGGCAACGCCGACGCCCTGCCGGTGGACCAGAACGAGCTGCTCGCGCTGATCGCGCCGGGCCGGGTCGTGGTCGCCTCGGCCGCCGACGACGGCAACGCCGACCCCCAGGGCGAGTTCCTGTCCTACCTCGGTGCCGCCCCGGTCTATGAGCTCTACGGGCTCGGGGAGACCGGCCTGTCGTCCGCGACCTGGCCGCCGGCCACGGGGAAGGGCTTCCGCGGCCCGGGCATGAGCTACCACCTGCGATCCGGGGGACACGGCCTTGAAGACGCCGACTGGGACATCTACCTCGGTAGCGACCTGTTCACCCGCTAGACCACAGCGGCGGGGCCGGGGTGCTGCGGCCGCGGCGCTCGTGGTCGCGGCCGTGCTGGCAGGCTGCACCGCGACGCCCCCCGCCGGGCCGCTGGTGCTCGACGGTCGAACCGGCCAGGACAGGGCCGTGACCGCGTCGACGGCTCCGCTGCTGGTCAACGAGTACTTCGCTGTGGGAGCCGCGAGTCCACCGAGCCCGGAACGGCGACCGGACTACCGCGCCCCGGCGCAGCAGGCCGCGAGCCCCACCGCCGGATGAGGGGGCGTCAGAAGCGTCCGTTCGACCCTTCTAACTCTGCTCGTCGACAAGATCTTGCTGCGAGTACACAACGCCCTGAGCGATAACTCGATGTGGCCGGTGTAGACAATCGAGGTCATTGAGCGGGTTGCCCGCTACGATCAGCAGATCGGCCGCCAGCCCTGCCTTCAGATCCCCTGTCTTATGGCCGATTCCGAGAGCCTCGGCCGCTCCTGTTGTGACCATGTCGATGATATCGCGACGAGCGAAGCCCAGCTCTTCATACAACTCCATGCTCAGTTTTAGCTGATCGAACTCGGTTCCGGGCACTCCAGAGTCTGTTCCGATCAGGATTCGAACATCATTCTCCGCCATCCAAGTGAGCTGGCTGCCGAACTTGTAGTCTGGGGTTGTGACGTACTTTGCTATGTCGCGCCAGACAGCGGGGGTAGTGTCGCCAGCGGCCGTTTTCTGCTGGGCCATCTTTCGGACGGCTTCTTCATTCTGGTCCCTCTGGCCAGGACCCGACCGCCATCCGCAGTGCTCGATGGTGGATACCCCTGCTTCAATGCACCGAACGATTGGCTCGGTGCCGTGAGCGTGAGCTGCCACTTGCAGCCCGTACCGTGAAGCATGCTCAACGGCAACCCGGATTAGCTCAGTGGAGTATTGCGCGTCGAACGGGGTGGGTCCCTCTGACGTCACATACCCACCACCCGCCATGATCTTGATTAGGTCTACATCACCGGCCGCACAGTCAATTGCAGACCGAATCTCCGCCGCCGAGTCCGCGATACCGCCCAGGTACCAGCAGTGTCCACCTGTGATCGTGAGCGGGGTCCCCGCGGAGAGCACTGTGGGCCGCACGCTGTCAGCGTCTGCAGTCGAGTCGCGGAACCTCGCGACGTATCCACCGGCGTCCCCGAGGTCTCGGACTGTGGTGCATCCGGCTCGCAGGCAGCTCCGTGCGTTGGCCCGGATCAGGGCTCGTACGTCGTCGGGCGCGCCTGAACACAACGTGTCGAACGATGACTTACTGCAATCGCCACCGAGATGGACGTGGCTGTTGATGAGCCCGGGCATGATACTGTGCCCAGGGAAGCGTGAGACGGTCGCCTCGGGATCTGCCGCGATGAGCTCGTTTGCGCTGCCGATCGCGTCGATCCGGCCCTGCGAGACACGCACCGCATCCCCACCTTCGGGACGCTCCCGCCCTCGCGAGATGAGCCGGTCCGCTACAACGATTTTCGCCATTGAGGCATTCATCCTTACTTAGCTTCGCTCTTCACAGCCTGAGTGGATAGTATCTGCAGAACTCGGTATCGCCGGAGCCATTCCGACACCTCTACAAGGGCCACTGTTTCGCCCGTCCGTGCCCGCTCGGGGAGATCACTAGGCATGTTCCGGAGCTGATCGACAGCGACCGAAACATCAGGCCGATCGTCTGCAGTGAAGCCAGCGAGCACGTTGTAGAGTCGCGCGTATCCATCGCTACAGCGCTGCTCGCGCAGCTCACACGAGAGGCGAGACGGCAAGCTCCACACCCGCCTTCTGACTTCGCTGCTGTCCCCGCCGCCGAGGGGTACACCTGGCCGAACCAGTTCCGGGTAAAGCGATCGGACGACTCGATCCAGAGGCGCGAGCCGCGCATAGGAGTAAATCTGCGCACCACGGTGCAGAAGTAGCCTGAAGTCAGCGGCGGCACCGGGGTAGAAAACCGCGAGGAGCATCGCCAACACGGACACCCGGATCGCAACCAGGCCTCCGGACCACATGTTTATAGACACAGAACCAGAGCCGAAGAGGGCCTGCGTGTAATACGAGACTCGCGCGCCCAACAAGATGAGATAGACACCGCAGCCCACCGCGAGCGAAATTGCAACAACAAGGAAATCCCAAGCCTGTTTTTGGTAGAGCGTAACACTGTCCCGGGTAGCCCAGTATACTTGCGTAATACAAGCGTATACGAGATATACACTTACAGATATGAAGAACACCAGCACCGCTGGGTCCTGAATATCACGACTCGTGAAGCTCAGTTCGAACGGCGCCGTAACGAACAGCGGCACGATCAGGATGACCAGTACGGTCGCGGTCAGCGCTATGATTTCGACGTATCGGCGTTGCCGCGGTCTGTATTCGGCAATGTTACGAAAGTAGAACAGCTGCATCGACGCGAAAGCGCCGACAATGACGAGATTGCGCACGATGCCGGCTGCGTGAGATCCCAGAACTTCGTCAACCCATTTAGAAAAATCCGGCCGGTTGAGTAGGACCATCACGCCGAGGCCGGCGCTGAAAAGCACTGAAGCCCAGGGATCTGGCGAGTGGGGCGCCCTCAATGCATGGAGCAGCCTCCACATGAAAACGACTCCGCATGCCACTGCCAGGAAGTACGACATCTCTCTCATACTCCCTGTCCGCCGAGAGCTCGCCCAAGAGCACTGCCTGTTCGCCCTAGGTCGTCCCACTCGGCGCGGATGGGCAGCTTGGACCAGCTTGACAGAATCGCTCCGAGCGTTTCTGCTTCCCACTCGGATCGCTGGTCGTAGTGCGACCCAATTGGGTCATCATCCTGATTGACAAGGAGGGATCCGCACAACAGTGGCATGCCGGTCTCGCCAACGAGAAGATGACCAAGCACAATATGCGCGACCTCGTGATAGATCGTGTAGTTCTGACGCTCTTCTGACAGGTCAGTAAGGTATGTAATGAGGTACTTGTCGGGAAATGGTAAGACGCAGCCGAAAGAGCGGACGGAAGGAAGGCTCCTGCCGACCAGCTCGATCGGGTGACCGAGACGTCTCGCCAGACGCGCACACAGCTCGGTGGGCGAAGGGGTGCGGCGACACCCCAAGTCGCGCAGGAGCTCTCGGGCCCGGCTACGGAGTTGACGCTCGTTCATCGAGTTCTGTCCCCGTCCAGTCGTCCTGCTACCCCTGACGCGTGATCTTAGCCCTCCGACCCGATTTCGTGGGCGCGAGGGGCGACGCTGCTTGTCACGTCGACGAGGAGTTCCAATGCGGCAACACGATCAAATTCACGCATATACGCTCGACACATGCGAAACGCAGAAACGCCCATTTTTTCCAACTGCGCCAGCAGTAGACGAGTCTCGGACTCGAACCGGGGCTGCGTCAAATCGAAATAGCGCTGAGGCCCGCCGATGTAGCGGAGTACTACATCCACCGCATCCACGGACGGTGTCGTGTTCACCGTCCCCGGATTGAGGAGCGACGATAGAATAAGCTCAGCGTCATTCAACTCTTTGCCGCCTCTCAGGCTAGACCGTATGGAGGCCGGCGCCTCCGCTCGTAAGTTGGCGCGGGTCGCCGTCGTTGGGTGACGGTGCCGCATTTACGGGGAGGCGCCGGTGTCGGGCGAGGGTACGTGGGTCGGGTTGGACGTCCATGCGCGATCAGTGATCGGTTGCGCGATCGAGGAGAGTGCAGCTGAGATCCGGACGCAGCGGATCGGGGCGCGGACTGAGCAGATCGTGGAGTGGGTGCGTGCGCAGCCCGGTCCGGTGATGGCCTGCTACGAGGCCGGCCCGACCGGATTCGGGCTGGCGCGGGCGCTGCGGGCCGCGGGTGTGGCCTGCGAGGTCGTGGCGCCGTCGAAGATCGAGCGACCGTCCGGGGACAAGGTCAAGACCGACCGGCGCGACGCGGAGCGGCTGGCGCGGTTGCTGCGGATCGGTGAGGTCCCCGGGGTGCGGGTCCCGACCGAGGCCGAAGAAGCCGCCCGGGACCTGGTCCGGGCTCGCGAGGACTGCCGCAGCGACCTGATGCGGGCCCGCCACCGTCTCTCCAAGCTGCTGCTGCGCCAGGGCCTGGTCTGGGACAACACCGCCTGGACCGCCGCGCACGAGGTCTGGCTGCGCAGTCACCACTTCGACCGGCGCGGTGTCCAGCTCGCCTTCGACGAGGCCCTGGATGCGGTGTTCACCGTCCATGCCCGCCGGGCTCGGCTCGACGCTGCGATCGTCGAGATGGCCGCCAGCGACCCGGTGTTGGCCGGGCCGGTCGGGCGGCTGTCGTGTCTGCGGGGCGTCTCGACGCTGACCGCGACCGGGCTGTGCGTCGAGGTCGCCGACTGGCACCGGTTCACCGGCGCCACCATCGGCTCCTACCTCGGGCTGGTGCCCTCGGAGTTCTCCTCCGGGTCGCGGCGGGTCCAGGGCGGGATCACCAAGACCGGTAACTCGCATGCCCGGCGGCTGCTGGTCGAAGCGGCCTGGCACCACCGCCGCCCGCTGCGCCCGAGCCGGGAACGGGCCCGACGCGCCGATGGGCAACCCGCCGTGGTCCGCGACCGCGCCGACGCCGGGAACCGGCGCCTGCACCAGCGCTGGACCCGCTTGGACCACCGCAACAAGCGACCGACCGTGGCTGTCGTCGCGGTCGCCCGCGAGCTCGCCGGCTGGTGCTGGAGCCTGGCCACCCTCGAGGAAACGGCCGCAGCGAGAACCGGCTGAGCCTCTGGCTCGGCCGCCACAGACCCCGGCGGGAGTCGGGAGAGGATGCAGGCAGCGCGAGGAGCGACCCGCGATACAGCTATGAGCAGCTCAGCCCCGATCAGCTCGGGACGAGGCGACGCTCGCCCCTAGACTCGCGGAACGCTCCCGACGAACACCCGGTCATGCGGTGACCAACCCGCGTATATCAGTCTGACCGCGCGTCGAGCCGACACGCCTCCACCCACCCGGCCCCGTCGGGCCCACAACCGCCCTGAGCAGCCCCGATACCAGATATCGAGGGGCCGATCACCCCTGCCCACTTGACAGAAGTGACCTCCATATCAGCTGTGAGGTGTACGCCGAGCGTTACCCAATACGGTGGACCATCGCCCTCCATGGGTACACGAAACAGTGCGAGCAATCGACGCATACGGGTCTCGACACTATCCGGCTCGTTCCGCGAAGATTCCGTTCGGGCCATCATCTCAGTATCTTTCCGACGTTTCGACACCTCTCTACTTGTTTGAGGTGCCTCGACCTGGTAGGTCTCCCTTCTTACCCGTGGTCTGCTCGTACACGATCTGGGTAATGAAGTCGGCGACCGCGTGGCGTTGCTCGGGATCGAGGCCAGCAACCCTTGCCGCGATGTCTGTCACTTGTGCCTCACGAAGGGCACGCCGTAGACGAATCTCTGCCATCACGTCACGGACAGCGTCAGGGTCGCCGTGTAAGAAGCCAACGCGGACTGCGAAAAATCGCGCCAGCCCGTCGATAACCCGCATGGTGGGGTTCGTCTTGATACCCCGTCGCAACTCCGAAAGATGCGATGCCGACAGTTCGTATCCGCGCTGGCGCAGCCAGCTGATCACCTCTTGCCCGGTGTACTCCGGCCGGTCGCCATGCTCAGGTGCTATCGACGCGAACAGGTAGTTGATGCGTTCAGCCAACGAACCGAGCGCGGGATTCTCCTCGTGAGACTCGGACATCCGCGTCCCCCTTCTCCTCTGGCCTGCTGCGCAGCGTAGCCGGTGAGACGTCGCCCGCCAGGGCCATCGTCGCCTCGGACGTTCGTCGCTCCTCGCACTAGCGAATCTTGCCGCAGCGCTGTTTCGCTGATATGCATGTCAGGTGTTACCTTCCGACCCCGCTCTACCGGCACCGTCGCTGCCATCATCGGCGCTGCTCAGGTGCGGTGCATCCTCAGCGACACAGCAGGTTCAGGGTGCGTCGACGACAGCTCAGCCTGATCTTGTACGTGGACGCCACACCGTAGTGGTCACACGTCTTTCGCTCACGCGAATCGATCTCCATCTAGTTGCCAGGTTCTGCCGGACCACCGCACCAAGCTGCGGGAGTTCTCCGATCCTGACCGAGCCCGAGGCGAGGTGCACGATGCCGGACGAGGCCCTGCCCGCCCTCCTCCACACCAGCGAACCAGCGCAGGGAGCCAGGCCGACCGCCGCCGCGCTTCCTGCGAATGAGGATGCGCCCGCCGCCGAAGCCCGAGGTGTCGAGGCACTACTTCCCCGCAGCGCCGTTGACGGAGCGGCCCCGAAGGAGGCCGCACTGCTTGCGCGTGAGCGCCGCGCACCCTCGCTTCGACCGCAAGGTCCGGCGGAGCGGCAACTGTCGCCCCCGCGGCGCGAGTCGCCTCCTGGACTGACATCTGCGGTTGCTCAGCCGGCGTCGCAGCAGAACGGAGGTACGGCCCAGCTGATCAGCAGGCTGGAGGGCGAGCTGACATCGCTGTCCAGCGCAGCCGTCCACGCGCTGACCTCGATTCAACAGACGTTCGATGCGAAAGGTACCGGTGCCGCGGAGCCAGGGGGCGAGAGCACGGAACGGTGGCTGAGTCTCGCCGCGGAGGCACTCGAGTCGGCACTCACGGCCCATCAGGCGCTCCAAGCACGCGCCGCGGTCACTCAGGAGGAGCGGTGAGCCTGTTCGCTGTTCTGCATCTGCCGCAGGTCGTCGACGATCCGGGCGAGGGACCGACGGGTCTCGGGGCGCAGCTCGCTGATGCCGCTGACCAGTGCGACGAGGTCGGGGTCGCGCAACTTCGCGAGCAGCTCGTGTTCGCTGTCGGTGAGGGCGGGATGCGGGTCGTCGAGCAGGTAGGAGACCGAAACCTTGAAGTAGGTGGCCAGGGCTTCGATGGTGCTTCGGCGTGGGTTGGTGTTGCGTCCTCGCATCATCGTGTTCAGCGTGGCGCGCGAGACCTGCCCGCCCACGGCTTCGATCCCCTCGACGATCTCGTCGAGGTAGAGAGCACGGGTGCTACCGGGCGGGCGGGCGAGGTGGTTCAGCTTCTCGGCCAGCGTCCGCGGCGCGTCGCCGACGCGAGGCTCGTCTGCCACCAGTCACCTCCGTACGAACGCGCCGACCCCGTGGTCGTGGCACGGGACGCTGTGACGCTAGCGGCGCCCAACGCCGGATCCCAGCCGGGGCGCCCACCCGCAGGTTAGGAACCGGATCTCGCACACGATTGGTTGACCAGCTGTCGCTCCGCGCGGATAGTTGCGTCTCGCAGTCTCGTATTCCAGATCCAGGGATTATTCTGATCTACTTTTATGGAGGAAGTGTTCGTCATGGCACCGACGTCTCGGCGGCACCGCGCAGGGCGGTGGGTGTGATGCCGATCCGGTCCCGTCCCGCACCGGCTCCCAGCGCGCCGTGGCGCACTGCCCCCGGGTTGGGCTCCGACGGAGCCGCTGCACCAGCCGACAGGACCTCGGGCATCGATGCCGTCGACGGCGGAAGCAAGTCGGACGACCACCGCGGCCACGGCGCGGCCAACGCACCCGCTCCTGCCCTGTTCCGACCGCCGCCTCACAATTCCGCTCCGCCTGCCGCCACCGACCGCGAGGCCGCGCGGGCGCGAGAGGAGGAGGTGGAACCGCCACCGGCGCCGGAGCAGCCCGCCGACGTCGACACCGCCGCCGCCGGTTCTGAGCCCGCCGGTGCGCTCGCGCGATCCCAGGTGCGGCTGGACACCGACCTCCCCCGCGAGCGGGTCCCACCTCGCCGTACTCGCGCCGCTGCGGCCGACGCCTCCGTGACGCGCTACACCGCTGGCCAGGACTCCTTCTCCCGTTCGGTGCGATCCCTGGAGCCGATCTCGGACCTGGAGGCGGCGAGCTTCGCGGGACGGTTCGCCACCGATTTCCAGTCGTTCGACGAGGACGTCCCGAGCCGTCGGGCAGAGGTACTGCGGCCTCTGCTCGCTGACCCCCAGGCCTGCACCTGGGGGTGGTCGGGCGCGGGCAGGCAGCGCGCCGACTCACCACTGCCGGGCCGGCTCTACCGGCCCGGCGACACGGTGGTGTTCGTCGAGGTGATCGTGCGGGTCACCACGTACGCGCGCGCCTGCCCGCCTCCCGAGACCCCGCGCCACGCCGGGTCCGCAGAGGTGAACGTGCCCGGGCTGCTCGGCCCCTCGTGCGCCCCGCCCGAGGCGGACCCGGCGTGGACGGCGGTCGAGGCGAACTGGGTCCGGATGACGGTTCCCGTCACCCGCGACGACGAGGGCCACCTGGTCGTCGACCCGCACCTGCGCCCCACCGATTCCTCCTGACCCCCACCAAGAGGTAGCTGCTGATGTCCTCCTCCAACGGCCACAACAAGACCCCCGCCGCCCCGTCCTGGCTGGACGCGGGCGCTGGATGGGCCGCCCCGACCGCCGGGCACGACGGGGCACAGGTCCCCGCGACCGAGCCCCCGGCCGCTCAGGAGAGCGCGTCGGCGAACTGGCCGAGCAGCTCGCCGTCTCGCCCGGTGCCCGCACCGGAGCCCTTCCTTGCCGAGTCACCGCTGACGACCGTGGAGCCGGGCGGCCCGGCGGCGCCGTCATCGTCGGCGCCGTCCCCGTCAGGTCCGGCCCCAGTGGCACCTCCCCCCGCCCCGGGTCATCGGGGCCCGGTTGCCTCGGAGGATCCGCAGGCGTTCCGCCCGGCCTGGGACGAGCAGACCGGCGTGCTGTCGGGCGTGGTCCGCGAGCGGCGGGCCCGTCCGCAGCAGGGATGGCGCCACGTCGCCTACCAGCTGACCGGCGGCCGCTGGAACCCCGGACTGTCCGAGGCCGAGGCCCGGCTGCGCGATCAGCTGCAGAAGATCCGCACCCCGCTGCCCGGCCCGCACAGCGTCGTCGTCGGCTCGATCAAGGGCGGGATCGGCAAGACCACCGTCTCCGCGCTGCTCGGGCTCGCGCTCGCGGAGTACCGCGGGGACCGGGTCATCGCGATGGACGCCAACCCCGACGCCGGCACCCTGGGCGACCGCCTCGTCGGCGAGACCCTGGCCGCGAAGACCACCGTGCGCGACCTGCTCTACGCCCTGGACGAGATCCGCGCCCACACCGACCTGGCCGGCTACACCCATCTCGCCGGGCGCCTGCAGGTTCTGACCTCCGAGCAGGAGCCCGAGCTGTCGGAGACGTTCTCCGCGGGCGACTACGAGGCCGCGCTGCGGCTGCTGGCCCGCTACTACAACGCGATCATCACCGATTCCGGAACCGGGATCGTGCACTCGGCGATGCAGGGCAGCCTGCGCCACGCCGACTCGCTGGTCATCGTCGGTGCCCCGACCAACGACGGCGCCTCCCGCGCCGCTCGCACCTTCCGCTGGCTGGCCGCCAACGGATACCGCCACCTCACCGAGGACGCGGTGGTGGTGCTGTCCTACGACCGCCACAGCCCCGACATCGACGACCGCGTCATCCGCGACTTCTTCGCCGAACGGTGCCGCGCGGTGATCGTCCTTCCCCCGGACCCGCACCTGCAGGCCGGCGGGATCATCGACTTCGACGCCCTCACCCCCGCCGCGCGCGACGCCGCGCTCGAGCTCGCCGCGACCGTCGCCGAGGGCTTCCAGGGCCGGCGCACCCACGGGCTGGCCAGCCACGGGTTCCGCACCCCGCCGACCGACCCCGGTGGTCCCCGGTGATCAGCCCGCAGCTGGTGGTGGGCGCCGCGCTGGCGCTCACCACCACCCTGACCGCGTCCGGGCTCGTCCCGGCCGCCGCCCCCGAGGGCGGGGTGGAGTGCGGGTGGCGGATCACCGCGGTGCACGTGCTTGCCGAGCTCACTGGCGACACCTCCGCGCGGGCGGAGAAGCTGCGCCGAGCCCTGCTCGACGTGGGCGCGAACAAGCCCGGCTTCATCCCGGCCCAGTGCTACGAGCCTGGCACCGGCAACTCCAGCGGGTCCGGCTCCGGCGGGTCGGGTGGGTCCGGCAACGACTCCAGCGACACCGGTACGGCCCCGAGCACAGGCAACGGCTCGGGCAGCAACGACTCCGGAGGCAACGGCTCCGGAGGCAACGGCTCCAGAGGCAACGGCTCCGACCCGGGGAACAGCTCTGGCGGCGGGACGGGCTCGGGCGGCGGAGCTGCCAGCAAGTGCAAGACCACCGCGGCGGACACGCTCGGCTGGGGCGAGCCGAAGGTGGCTGATGAGTTCGAGGGCACCTCGATCTCCGGGGACTGGAACGCCTACGACGGGCCCGGCCACGGCGGCAACGGCCGCCGGACCCCGGACGCGATCAGCGTCGCCGACGGGCAGCTGACCATCACCGGCTCGGAGAACGGCGACGCCGGCGGAATGGCCTGGTCGCCCCACAGCCAGCAGTACGGGCGCTGGGAGGGCTGCGCCCAGTCCCTACCCGGGGCCGGGTCGCTGCACACCCTGTTCCTGCTCTGGCCCACCGCGGAGAACTGGCCCGAGGGCGGCGAGGTCGACTTCATGGAGATCTCCGACGGGACCCGGCAGAAGGTCGAGGGGTTCCTGCACTACGGCTCGGACAACTCCCAGACCCAGGGCTCGGTGCAGGTCGACGCCACCCAGTGGCACGCCTTCGCCGTCGAGTGGACCCCCGACAAGATCACCTACCTCGTCGACGGCAAGCCCTGGTTCACCGACGACGACACCTCCCACAACCCGCCCGGGCCGATGCACCTGACCATCCAGCTCGACTACTTCGGCGGCGACGCCTCAGGCGGCGCGGCGATGCACGTCGACTGGGTCCGCCAGTACGAGCTCACCGACGGCGGGGTGGGCGCGGGTGTCGACATCTCCGCGGGCCAGGACGGCGTCAACGCAGGGGCAGACCTGACCACAGGCGGCAACAGCGGCTCGGACAGCGGCGGCCGGGACAGCGGTCGCGGTGCCGGCGAAGACAGCGGCGACACCGGCAGCGGCGACACCGGCAGCGGCGATTCCGGCGGCGGTGAATCGCGCGGGAGCGGCTGATCAACAAACCGACCTTCCCGACCTGGTTGTGAGTCAGCCCCCGGATCACACGACAGAGGACCTGTGACATGCCCCGAAACCGCAAGCCCCGCCCCTCCTGGGCAGAGCACCTGCCCCCGTCCTCACAAGGTCCGGCCGCCCGCCGCGCCGCGGTCGCGGTCCTGACCGCCGGAGCGCTGGTCGGGGTGACCGCGTTCTCTCTCAGCCCGCTCCCGGCCGAACTCGGTCTGGCTGCGCTGGGCTGCAACGAGGGCAAGGCCGCCCGCACCCTCGCCGCCGCCCGCGAGACCCGCACCCAGACCCGCGCATTACTTGCCGACCTCGCCGTCAGCGACGACACCCGCGCCCAGGGCCTGGCCCGCGAGATCGCCGGTCTCGGCTTCACCCCCGCGACCCAGCCCGCCGGCTGGCGGCAGAAGGCCGTCGACGTCTCCGACCAGCTCAACACCCTCGACCCCGCCGACCCGCACCTCCGTCAGGTCGCGGCCCGTCTGGCCCGGGCCGGCCTGGGCCCGACCCCGGCCGACATGCTGCCCACCCAGCCCCCACCACCAGAGCCCGGCCCGATCGGCGAGCTCGGCCAGACCCTCGGTGGGGCCGCGGACGGAGCGGTCGACGCCGTCACCGGCGCCGGAGACGCGCTCGACAAGGCCACCGCGCCCAAGCCCGCCGCGGACAGCTCGAAGACCAGCCGAGGACCGGCGGCGCCCAACCCGCGCCGTCAGGCCGAGCCCCCGCTGCCCGAGACCTGCGTCAGCCACGCCGAAGCCACCACCGCCCCCGCCGCGGCGGCACCAGCAGCACCAGCAGCACGGCCGGCACCGCAGAAGCCGGCCCCGGATCCGGCCCCAGCAGCACCGGCGGTGCCGGCAGCGCCGAGGTCGTCTGCCGCCGAACCGACACCGACTCCCGAGCCCAGCAGCACGTCCTCGGGCGACGCCGCTGCCCAGCCCGACACCGGCAGCTCGACCGGGTCCGATGAGCCCCCGACCAGCGACACCGACGACAGCGGCGACCCGACCAGCAGCACCTCCAATGGCTCCTCCGGAATCGACTCAGACTCGGGTAGCTCGTCCAGCTCGACGTCGAGCAGCAGCAGCGGCAGCGGCGGATCCGGTGAGGATCTGGAGAAGGCGCGCATCGCGATCCAGCTGGTCGGGGAGCTGATGCAGGCCCTGGGTGCCAGCCCCGACGCCGGCGCAGGGGACCTGCGGACCTCGATCCTGGGGGCGCTCGACCGCGACAAGCTCGAGAAGCTCGGCGCAGACCCCGCGGACCTGGACAAGATCGACCAGCTCGGCGACCTCACCACCCCGGGCGGGGGCTCCCCCGACTCATCCGGCTCGTCCGGACCGGACTCGTCGGAGCCGGACTCGCCGACGGAGACCACCGGCAGCGATCCGACCGGCAGCGACTCCTCCAGCAGCCCTGACTCCTCCAGCTCGTCCACCGGCTCGGGCTCCGATTCGTCTGACGGCTCTGCGGGTAGCGGGACCAGCCCGGGGTCGACGCAGCAGCCCTCGACCGAGTCCGCAGGCGACGGTAGCGCCGGCGACGCCTGGGAGGTGGGCGCGGAGAAGCTGGCCGAGCAGGTTCACCAGGCCGCCGACGCCGACCCGCTGGCCGAGCAGCTGGCCGAGAAGCTCGACGCCGCGGGGATCGGCTCGCAGAACGGGACCGGCAGCTCCAGCTCCAGCTCCAGCAGCGTCAGCCCGGACAGCGGCTCCGCCCAACCCGATGAGCAGGACGCGGGGCAGGGCAGCTCGGACAGCGCGGAGCAGCCCTCCACCGGAGGTGGGGACAGCAGCGCTGACGGGGATAGCAGCGCTGGCGCGGATAGCACCGGGCCTGGCTCCGGCGGGTCGCAGGAGGGCTCGGGTGCTGCGCAGCAGCCGCAGGCCGGCGAGCCCATCCAGCGTCCCGGCGCCACCGGCAGCAACAACACCGACACCGACACCGGCGCTGGCCAGTCGAACGGCGGCCAGGGCCAGGACGACACGACGTCGTCCGGCGACGAGGCTCGCGGTGACGGTCCGGACGGTGCCCCCTCGGGTGGGCAGGACCGGACCGGCGATGCCGGGTCGGCTGACGGGCAGCAGCCCCGCGACCCGGAGAAGGCCCCCACGGCTGCCACGGACGGCGCCGCGGGCGACAGCACCCGGGCGGCGACCTGGGACCGGCTCGCGCAGTGCGAGTCCGGCGGTGACTGGGCGATCGACACCGGCAACGGCTACTCCGGCGGCCTGCAGTTCGACCAGGCCACCTGGGAGGCCTACGGCGGTACCGGATCGGCGCACGAGGCCGGCCGCGAGCAGCAGATCGCGGTCGCGGAGAAGGTCCGCGCCGATCGCGGCGGCTACTCGGCGTGGCCGGCGTGCTCGAAGAAGCTGGGACTGGCCTGAGCCATGACCAACCGCACGTGGCGCGCAGCGTCGAGGACCTCCGTGACCGGAGTGGCGATCGCCATGACGGTCATCGCGGTCATCGCGCTGGCGTCGTGGACCTCCGACGCCCCGCAGGGCGATCGGGTGGTGGGACTCGGGTCGGCCGCACCGTGGGGGTCGGCCGGCCCGAGCACACCCACCGCGCTGGCTGCGCCCAGGCCCCCGGTGCAGGGCCAGGCCGGCCCGGTGGTCGGCGGGCTCTCGGCGACCTCGGTCGGGGTGCTGGTCGTCGACGGCGGTCGCCACCAGTGCTCGGCCGCGGTGGTCGCATCCCGGTCGCGCAGGCTGCTGGCCACCGCGGCGCACTGTGTGTGGCTCGACGGTGGCTGGCGGGTCGACGGTGCGTTCTTCATCCCCGGCTACGCCGCCGGCGAGGAGCCCTACGGCCGGTGGGCGGTCGACACCGCCTACGTCCCCCCGGCCTGGCAGCAGGCCAACTCCCCCATCGACGACGTCGCCGCCCCGACCGACTTCGCGTTCGTGACCCTGCTCCCCCGCGACGGGGTCCTGCCCGAGCAGGTCCTCGGCGCCCAGGGCATCCGCTTCACCGCCCCCGACCGCCAGATCCCGGTCGCTGCGCTCGGCTACCCCGCGACCGGCATCTACGACGGACAGTCGCTGCGCGGCTGCGACGGCGACGCCGCTGTGCAGCCCTTCGACCGCCCTGACCGCCCGTCCGGGCAGGTGCTCGCCCTGACCTGCGACATGACCGAGGGCGCCTCCGGCGGGCCCTGGCTTGCCGGCCCCGACGCCGCCCGCGGCCGCGGCCAGGTCGTCGGGGTCGTCTCCGGCGGCGACGACACCACCCTCGTCTCCCCGCGCTTCGACGACACCGCCCGAGCGGTGTACGAGGCCGCCGACTCCGCCGCGCTCCTGCCCAAGCCCGCGCCTGCTCCGGCGCCGAGCCCGTCCACGCCCGACCCCGCGATCGCCCAGACCGCACCTCGAGCAGGGAACAGCTGATGACCTCACCCAGGAACGCGGCAGACCCGCACCAGCGCTGGGGAACCTCCCGGCCCCGCAGCCCGTACGAGCTCAACCAGCTCCTCGGATCCGCGGCGCGCTCCCACGCCCCCGGAGGCCTGGAGATCGTCGACAACGAAGCCATCGTCGACACCACATCCGCGGCCGCCGCCGCCGACTACGGCTACGGCCCCGACCCGGTCGACGTCGCCGCCGAGCTCGGCGCCGCCACCGACACCGCCCAGGACCGGGCGCGCACAGTATTCCCCGAGTCCCGCCCGGTGTCCTGGGCCGCGTTCGGGCCCCTGATCCCCGTCCTGGCCGGCTCCGCCGGGGCAGGAGCGTCCTGTGTCGCGGCCGCGATCACCGATGCGCTGCAGCAGGACCAGCGCTGTGCCCTGCTGATCGACGCCGACGACCCCGCCCGCTCCGGACTGGCCGCCGCCTCCTCGGTCGACGGGCCCTGGACCCGGCAGATCAACGAGCACATCACCGTGCGCTACAGCTGGCGCGACGACGCCCTGCTGGCCCGGCTCCAAACCGCCCTGCCGACGATCACCCCCGGGATGGTGCCCCCGCCCCCGGACTGGCTTCCCGACCCCGCGCCGGACCCGCTGCACGCCACCGTCGTCGACCTCGGCCACGGCGGCTGGCGCACCGCCGCCACCCCGATCTACGGGGCCGGGGGCTGGCTGCGCCGCGGCCTGCCCACCCAGCGCCCGATCCTGGTCGTGCGCCCGACCCGGCCCTCGCTGCGCCAGGCCGAGCAACTCCTGACCCGCCTCGACCCGTGGATCCGGCGTGGGCTGGCCACCCCGATCTACCAGCTCGTCGTCAACGGCGCCCGCAAGTGGCCCACCGGGGTCACCGGCGCCGCCGGACCCCGGATCGCCGCGCTGCTCGACGAGGCCCTGTTCGTGCCGCACGTCCCGGCCTGGGAGGTCGGCGGGGTCAGCGACGAACCCAGCCCGGCGAAAGCCGTCGACGCGCTACGCCCGCTGCTCGCCTCCTGGCAGCTCATCACCTCCCCCAGACGCCGCTGACCAGCGACCGGGCCGTCCCCCCTGGTCTGGCCTGAGGTGTCCGGCTCCCCCACGCCGGCACCAGCCCCCGACACCTCGCCCCACCACACCATCCACCCCACCCCTCCTGCGGAGCACACGCTATGTCTGCCATCCACGTGATCAGCGAGTCGCTGAACCAGATCCACCTGCTGCCCCTGCAGGACCCGCCGCCCTCGCCACCCTCGATTCCCGAGATCAGCGCGGTCGCACCACCCGGCAACCAGATGCTCACCAGAGTGGTCGGCTACTTCATGTGGATCGCCGGGGTCTGCGTCCTGGGACTGTTCTTCGGCGGGATCATCGCCTCCACCGCGGGACGGCTCTATGACCACCACGGCTCCGGCCGCCGCGGCGCACAGATGATCGTCTCCAGCCTGGTCCTCGCCGTACTGCTCGGACTCGGCTACACCCTGATCACCGCATTCGCCGCCGGAGCCCGCTGATGGCCCCACCGACCAACCCCCACCGACCACGTCTTGACCTGCGCACGGGCCGCCCGGATTCGGGTAGCCGTCGCCGTGCGGTGCTGATCCTCGGCGCGGTCACAGCCCTGGCCCTCGCGACCGTCGTCGTGCTGGTCCTGTCGCTGACCGGCATGTTCTCCGATCGGCAGGATCCGTCGGCAGCTGCGCCGGCGCAGCCGGCGCCGATCGGGACCGGCGACGGGGGGTCCGGGCCTGCGGCGGAGGCCGAGCTCGCTGCCCGCCCGATGCTGCAGGTCCCCCTGGCTGCGATCCAGCCCCACACGTTGTCCACCCGGACCGCGGGCCCCCCGATCGTGCTTCCCCAGCCACAGCAGTTCGTCGCGACCCTGGTCCCGATCGGGTTCCCCGACACCGCTGAGGGGGCGGTCGCGCAACTGGTGGAGCTGATGAAGGCCGGGTTGTCCGGTGGAGACCCGCAGGTCTGGGCCCAGATCTACAACTCCCTCGCCGAACCCGGCGCTCAGCCTGCGAACCGGACCACGACCAGCAACGACCTTGCCGACCTTCGGCGCGGTGCGCACCTGCGACCCACCGGGGCGTCCTCGAGCGGGCTGCGGATGTCGTGGGCCCCGACGAGTGCGATGGTCAAGGGCAGCACCGCCGACGGCACTTACGTCGTGGCCTGTGCACTGGGTGAGTTCGTCGCCGACAACAACGGCCGGGTCGTCTCCTTCGGCTGGGGCGACTGCCTACCGATGCGACGTGTCGGCGACCAGTGGAGGGTCGCCTCCGGTCCGACCGCGGCCATCGCACCCAGCGCCTGGCCCGGAAGCGACGAGGCCGTCGCCGCAGGATGGCGAGACATCCAGCGATGACCTCCATGCCGTTGACCCGCTACCCCACCCCGGTGCCACCTCCGCTGCCCGAGCCCTCCCCCGGCGGCGGGTCATCAGGCAAAGGCGGCTCCGGCTCGGGAATCCTGGGCTCGATCGTCCAGTCCGCGTTCGATGCCGCGATGCAGAAGGTGTGGGACGCCGGGGTGTGGGTCCTGCGTGCGGGGTTCGAGCTGGCCGACCAGGTGTCCTGGGTCGACCCGAGCACGATCACCGGTCGGGTCGAGCAGCGCCCGGACTCGCCCAACCCCGCCGCCGCCGTCGACGCCGCCGCAGCGGGTGGGCAGGGTCTGTCGTTGTGGTCGTCGCTGGTCGCGCTGGCTACGCTGATCGCGCTGGGCCTGTTCTTCTTCCAGCTGATCTCGGTCGCGCTGCGCGGCGGGCGGGGCATGTTCCGGGCGTTCACCGGGCCGCTGCAGTTCGGGATGGCGATCGCGCTGACCTCCGGCATGGTCGCGATCCTGCTCGGCGCCGCGGACGGCATGACCACGTTCTTCCTGTCCCAGCTCGGCGGTGACGGGACCTTCGGCGCGACGCTGGCCAACGACACCGTCGCCGCCCGGATCGGGGACAACCCCGACCTGGGCAGCGCTGAGGACAACGTCCGCTCGATGATCCTCGGGCTGGCCGCGTTGTTCGGGGTCATCCCGGCCGGGATCGGCTTCGCCCTGCAGATGATCTTCCGCCAGGCCGCGATCCTGGTTCTGGTCGCGACGATCCCGCTGCTGGCGGCGATGCTGGTCGCCGACTCCACCGCCTCGTCGTTCTGGCGTGGGCTGCGCTGGCTGCTCGCGGCGATCCTGATGAAACCCGCGCTCGCGCTGGTCCTGCTGATCGGGGTCTCGGTGATGGCCCGCGCCCACGGCGTGGCGGGGTTGCTGGCCGGGACCGCGGTGCTGCTGGTGTCGCTGTTCTGCCCGATGGTGATCTTCCGGCTGCTGGCCTTCGTCGACCCGGGCACCGGCGCCGGGATGGCCCTGCGCTCCGGTGGCGGTTCCCGGGGCTCCTCGGCGCCGGGCTCGGACGGCGGCACGAGTGAGTCGATCAACGTCGCCCGCATGGCCCGCTCCGGGAGCGGCGCTGATGGTGGCGCCTCGGCCGGGGGTGGTGGGGAGCTCGGTGGCTCGACCGCCGCCTCTCCCGCGGCCGCCGGGCGTGCCGGCGGAACCGGAAGCGCCGGCAGTGCGGGCGCAGGCAGTGCGGCCCCAGGCAGTGCCGGCGCCGCCGGTGGCGGGTCGGCCGCCGGTGGCGCGGCTGCCGGGCTGGGCGCGGTCGGTGGGGTCGCCGCCGCGGCGGTGGTCGGTGGCTACATGGCCACCAAGGCCGCCGCGGGTGCCGCGGGCGGCTACGGGTCGTCTCAGATGGCCCAGATCGGCGTCGGGCACCCCGGCCCCGCCCCCGCCGCGGGCGGTGGGGACATCGGCTCGGCAGCCGGCGGCGCCTACGCAGGCGCGACGGCGACCGATGGCTTGTCCGGCCAGCCCGCGAGCGGCGACCACGGCCCGATCGAGCCTGGCGACACCAGCACCAGTCGCGGAGGGCCTGGTCCGGAGCCGCCGGTCGTCGATCCCGGGCCGCCCGAGGCGGGGCGCCCCGACGCAGGCCCGTCGGAACCGGCCCCCAGCACGACCCCGACCACGACGGCGTGGGCCCCCGAGCCCGCCCGACCCGCCCCTCAGGACGGTGACCGATGAGCGCGATGCCCGAGACCCACGGCCCGCGGGTGTATCGCGGGCTCAACCTCAAGGAAGGGATGGGCTGGATCGCCGGGATGACCCCGGTCCAGGCGTTCCTGGTCATCGCTGTGTGTGCCCCGGCGCTGATCGCGATGTCGCGCAACCAGTGGTCGGCCGCGCTGGGCTGGGGCGTGTTCGCCGCCATCACGGTCGTGCTGATCGTCGTGCCCGTCCACGGCCGCCCCGCGTTCCGCTGGTGCGCGGACCTGATCATGTTCCAGACAGGAGTGCTGATGCGCTGGTCACCCTGGCAATCACGCGCCGCGGCCGGGCTGGCCGGTGACCGCAGCGAGCCCGACCTGCCCGGCGTGCTGTCGCGCCTGGAGTTCCCCGACGGCCCGGAGTTCCACGGCTCGCGGATCTGCCTGATCCACGACACCGACCAGGGACGCTGGGGTGCCACCGCTCGCCTGACCCACTCCGGTGTCGGGATGCTGTCTGACGACGAGTGCGCCGAGCTCGCCCGCCGCCTCGGCTCGATGCTCGTCGGACTCGGGCACCGCGAGGTCGTCGACCGCATCTCGCTGCTCGTGCGCACCGTCCCCGACGACGGCACCGAATACAGCGTGTGGCGCGAGCGCCACCAGCGCGCCGACGCCCCCACCCTGGCCCGGCAGGTGACCACCGAGATCGACCGCGACGTCGCCTCGGTCAGCGTGCGGACCGAGCTGTTCGTGACCGTGTCGGGCACCGAGGACGCGCTGCGCCGTCCGGCCAAGGCCGCCGGCGGCGGTGTCGCGGGCCGCGCCTACGCGCTCTACCGCGTCCTGGAAGCCGTCGCCGACGGTCTGCGCGGGTTGGGCGTGCAGTCGGTGACCTGGCTGACCTCCACTGGGGTCGCCGAGGCCATCAAGACCGGCTTCAATCCCGCTACCGCTGCCTCCCTGCAGTACCAGCACCTCATGCGGCCCGACCCGGACGGCTCGGTGGGGCTACCGATCTCTCAGGCCGGCCCCGCCCTCGCTCCCGCGCCGGCTGCCCGGGCCTATCACCACGACGGGTTCTCCTCGGTGGCCTACGCGGTGCAGCCCCCGGAATCCGGGACGATCTTCGGGTCGCTCGGCCCGCTGCTCGCGGTCCGCACCGCAGGAGAGCGCCGCACCCTGCAGATCCATTACGAGATCCTGTCCCAGGCCGCCGCCGCCCGGGAGGTGCGCTCCCAGCGGTTCCGCAACAACGTCCTGGTCGACGCCAAGGCTCAGCGCGGGTTCAACACCACCGCCGTCGACACCCGCCGCCAGACCGGCGCCCGTGAGCAGGAGGCCGCCGTCGCCGCCGGGCACGCCCTGGTCCGCTTCACCGTCGCCTCCTCGCTCACGGTGCCCGCCGAGTGGAACCTCGAAGACCACGCCGCCCGCCTGGAGAACGACTCCTCGGGCCGGTTCCGGCTGCTGCGCCTGGAACTGGCCCAGGACTCCGCGTTCGTCGCCGCGGCCCTCCCGGTCGGGATCGGACTGCCCCGTCTGACCAGGGCGTTCGACTCATGAGCATCTTCGGTAAGCGCCGCCACGTACAGCCGCGCACCACCAGCGAACTGCTGAGCCAGTTCACCGACCTCGACGGCATCCCCGTCTCCGCACCCGCCGACCCCCTCAGTGCCGACGAGGAGCGCGCCAACGGCCGGCGAGGTGGCCGGCGGCGGGTCAACCAGGCCACCGCGCCCCGCCAGGGCCACCGTGAGCCGGGTCGCGGATGGGCCGCGGTCGACGCGGCCCGCCGGGCCCCGGTCTACCGGGCCACCACCGCCGAGGTCGGCGGCCTGTTCCCGCTGCTGGCCTCCAACGGCGTCCCGGCCATCGGCGCCCGGCTGGGCTACGACACCCAGTCCGGGGGCGCCTTCTACGTCCACCCCACCGAGTGGGTGCTGCGCCAGATGGTCACCAACCCGAACCTGGTGGTGTTCGGCGAACCCGGCCGCGGCAAGTCCTCCACCGTCGTCGCTTTGATGCTGCGGATGATGCTCTTCGGCGTCCGCTCCCTGATCTCCGGCGACGTGAAGGGCGAGTACACCCCGCTGCTGCGCTCGCTCGGGATCACCCCGATCGCGCTCGGCCGCGGTAGCCACCACCGCCTCAACGCCCTGGACCTCGGGCCCATCCGATCGAGGTGGGGCACCTGGAGCGCTGAGCGGCAGCGCGAGGAACTCACCGGCATCCTGGCCCGCTGGACAAGGCTGCTGACCGCGCTGGCCGAGGCCCAGGGCTACGACCCGACCGTCACCGACGAGCACGTCCTGTCCACCGTGCTCAACCGGCTCGTCGGCGCCGAACGCGGCGCGAGTGAGCTGCGCCCGATCATCATCCCCGACGTCGTCGACCAGCTCGCCCACCCCGACGACGACCTGTGGCAGGCCACCCGCTTCGCCTCCCACCGCCAGTTCCTCGACCACACCCGCCAGATCACCGACGCCCTGTCCAACCTGGTCGTCGGCCCTCTCAGCGGCCTGTTCGACGAGCCCACCAACTTCGACCTGGACTGGGACGCCCCGGTCCAGTCGATGGACCTGTCGCTGCTGCGCAGCCGCGGCGACCAGGCGATCGCGGTCGCTCTGACCTGCCTCGGCTCCTGGTCCTCGATGATCACCGACCTGCAGGACGACGGCGACGTGCGGATCGTCGTCCGGGACGAGGTGTGGCGCCAGATGCGCCTCGGGCTGCGCGCCGTCCAGGCCGTCGACTCCGACCTGCGGCTGTCCCGGGCCGAACGCAAGATCCAGCTCCTGGTGATGCACAAGCCCTCGGACCTGCTCTCGGTCGGCGCCGCCGGCTCCCAGGAGGTCTCCATCGCCAAGGACCTGCTGGCCCTGTGCTCGACCCGGATCCTGCTCGGCCAGTCCACCCGGGTCGGTGACGAGCTCGCCGATGAGCTGGGTCTGTCCGAGCGTGAGCAGGCCGTGCTCACCGGCTGGGCGATGGAGGGCCAGGGCCGGGCACTGTGGAAGCTGGAGAACCGCCCCGGCATGAAGATCCAGACGGTGCTGTCCCCGAAAGAGCGCGCCATCTTCGACACCAACGCAGGCCTGCGCTCACGAGACGACCAGCCCCGCGACCCAGCCCGCCAGTACAGCGCCCACCTGGCCGAGCGCCCATCCCGCCGCCGACTCGTGCCGGTGCACTCCTCCACCAACGGCAACGGCAGCAGCGCCGCCGGCGACCAGCCACGCGGGTGACCTGACGGTGGACCAGAAGGGCACCATCGCCCTGGCGATCGGCGCGGTCATCCTCGTCTTCGCCGGGGCCGTGCTGACGATGGGCATGGCCATGACCATCGTCGCCGGGGGCTCCCTGCCCGGCGGCGGCTGCGGCGGCGACGGCGGCCTGGGCGGCGGGTCGCAGTCCATCGGCGGCACCGACTGGACCGCCGAGCAGACCGACAACGCCGCCACGATCGTCAACATCGTCGTCCAGCAGGGCCTGCCCAAACGGGCCGCGGTCATCGCGATCTCGACGGTGATCGTCGAATCGAGACTGGTCAACGTCGGCCACGGCGACCGCGACTCACTGGGCCTCTACCAGCAGCGGCCCTCGCAGGGCTGGGGCTCACCGGAGCAGGTCCTCAACCCCGACTACGCGACCCGGATCTTCCTGGATCGCCTCATCGCCCTGCCCGGCTGGGCGACCATGCCGCCGGGGACCGCGGCGCAGGCGGTGCAGCGCTCGGCGTTCCCCGACCGCTACGCCCCCCAGGAAGGACCGGCCGCGGCGCTGGTCGACCGGTTCTGGGTCGGCCCGGACAACCCCGTCCCCGCCGCACCCGGTGCCGCACCGGACGTGCAGCTGGCCTCGACCGCGTTCGCCTGCCCCGACCAGGGTGGCGTCGGGGTCCCGCTGGCCCCGTCGAACATCGACCCGACCCGGCTCCCGCCCGGCTTCGTCGGCCCCTCCGACCCCGCCCAGCGCGCCGCGGTCACCTACGCCCTGGCCCAGCTCGGCAAGCCCTACATCTGGGGCGCCAAGGGCCCCAACGGGTTCGACTGCTCCGGGCTCATGCTCGCCGCCTGGGCCGCCGCAGGCGTCCCGATCCCCGCCGGGACGGTCAACCAGAAGAACGCCGGCACCCCTGCCGACCCCGCGACCATCGCCCCGGGCGACCTGGTGTTCATTCCCGGCTCGCTCGGCTCCCCCACCAACCCCCGCCACGTCGGCATGTACGTCGGGAACGGCCTGGTCGTCAACGCCTACGACTCCAGCACCGGGGTCATCCTGCAGCCCCTGTCGGACTGGGCCGACAAGATCACCCACGTCCGCCACATCGCCGGCCCCGCCGGGGTCCCGGCGCCGCCCGGGCCGGTGACCGCCGCCCTCGCGGAGGTCGGGCCATGACCCTCCACCCGGACCTGCTCGGGCGTGACCTCTACGCCGACCTCGGCGTCGGTGCCGACGCCACACCCGGGCAGCTAAGCGGCGCCTACCGACGCCTCGCGATGGCCCTGCACCCCGACCGCAACCCCGACCCCGCCGCCGCAGTGCGGTTCGGGCAGGTCAGCACCGCCTACGCCGTCCTGTCGCACCCCCACCGGCGGGCCGACTACGACGCCATCCGCGCCGCCCAGGCTGCCCCTCACGACGTCGGGGCCCCGGGTACGGGCACAAGCGCCGGGGACGACGGCGACCGCTACGACGACTACGCACCGGCCGGGCCACCCGTCATCGTCGACGACTACCTCCCGACCACCCCCGCCGTGCCTCACAACGTCAGGCCCCACCACGTCAGGCCCCACCACGTCAGGCGGCCCGCCCCGGGGCACGGCTGCGGGCCCGGCGCTGCCCCGCCGGGCGGTCGCTGGCCGGCGGGGTGGCCCGTGGGCCAGATCGACGTCCACCGCGTGGGTGGTCGGCTGTTGCTGGGGATCTGGCGGCTCGCGCCGCTCCCGCACAGACCGCTCGCCGCGGCCGCGGTCCTCGCGGCGGTACTCCTCGCCGCGGCCCTGGCCCTGGCCGGGCACGACCGCGCACCGGTCGAGGCCCTGGTCGTCGGGACGGCGGCCGCGATCCCGCTGGCCTGCTGGACCGTCCGCGTTCTCACCGTTGCCGCCGTGCACCGGCGCGCCCGCCACCATCGTCCTGAGGAGGTCCGCTGATGGGGTTCCTGGCCCGCCGCACACCTCGCCCACCCGCCACCGCGCCCACCGCGCCCACCGCCCAGCCGGCCCAAGGCCCGGCGCAGGGTGCGCGGATCCGCTGGCGCCGTGACGAGCCGGTCGGCTGGGACCGGCTGCCCGAACCTGCGCGCCTCGCCCTGTCCGCGGCCGGGCACACCGCCGAGCCCACCGCCGGGCCGGTGTTCGCGGCCGGCACCTACGCCGCCGTGACCCGCCGCGACAGCGCGGGGCGGTACTGGCACGACACCGACGCCTGGTGGATCTCCACCACTGTCCTGCTCACCGTCCGCACCCGCGAAACCCTCACCCCCACCGGCGCCGCGACCAGCACCGGCACCACGCCACAGCTGCGCCGCACCGGCACCGGCCACGTCCTGGTCAGCACCCACCCCCTGACCGGGCCGGGGCCCACCACCCAGCGCTGGGCCCGCCCCCCACACACCCCCGCCACGGCCGACCCCGGCGAGGCAGAGGTGCGGATGACCGACCACGCCGTCGACGTGCTGCCCCGCGCAGTGCGCGACGACCTCGGACCACCGACCGGGCAGTGCGCGATCCGCCACTACCCCGCCCACGGCGGCTGCCGCGACCAGGTCCACGCCTACCGCCGGGTCTCCGCCGGGGAACTCGTCGCGCTCACCGCGGTCCGCGAAGGCGGCGCCTACCCCGACCCCGAGACCGCCATCGACGCCGCCGACTGGCACATCACCACCCACCGCGCCCGCGTCGGGCCGGCCACGCAGACCGACCTGCCCTGGTGAGCACCCCGCTCCCCCTCTCATCCGGCCCGCATCCCTGGAGGCACCGCATGCCGATCGACCGCCGCGCGTTCCTACGCCGCTCCGGACAACTCGGCCTCGGCATCGCCATGTCCGGGCCCGTCCACGGCCTGCTCACCCGCCCCGCAGCCCAGCCCGCGCCCGCGGCCGGGTACGGGCCGCTCGTCGACGACCCGAAGGGCATGCTCGCCCTGCCCGAGGGGTTCTCCTACCGAGTGGTCACCCAGGCCGGGAAGACCCGCCTCTACTCCGACCACGCCTCCCCCGGGATCCACGACGGTGCCGCCGCGTTCCCTGCACCGGACGGGAACGTGCTTGTGGTGCTCAACCACGAGGTCCGCGGCGGCCCCGACGACGACGGCGCCGTCCCCCACCTGCGCGGCTACACCTGGCGCGAGGACGCCGGCGGCGGCGCCACCGTCGTCAAGACCACCCCCGACGGCGAGCTCATCTGGGAGACCGTCGCCCTCGCCGGGACCTCCACCAACTGCTCCGGCGGCGCCACCCCCTGGGGCACCTGGCTGACCTGCGAGGAAACCGACAAGAACGGCCACGGCTACGTCTTCGAGGTCGACCCGGTCGACCTCACCGCCAACCGCGACCCGCAGCCGGTCAAGGCCCTCGGCCGGTTCGTCCACGAGGCCTGCTGCGTCGACCCCGACACCCTCACCATCTACCTCACCGAGGACACCTCCAACCCCTACGGCACCGTCTACCGGTGGACCCCACCCACCGGGTTCCGCGGCCGCAGCGGCGCGCTCAAGGCCCTCGACGCGGGCGCCGGAGAGCTCGCCGCGATGGTGGCTGCCGACCGGTCCGGCAAGGTCGTCGCCGACCTCGACCAGGCCGACACCGTCGGCACCTCCTACACCGTCACGTGGGTGCCGGTCACCGACCGCGACGCAGCGCGGGGTCCGGTGCGCTCGCTCGACGGGATCACCCGGGCGAAGAAGCTGGAGGGCGCCTGGTGGGGCGCCCACGACGGCGCCCCCGGCGCCTACCTGGTGTCCAGCTTCTCCGATCCCACCGCGGCCAGATCTGGCACTACGACCCCAAGGCCTCCAGCTTGACCCTGACCACGGTGTTCGCTGTGGAAGCCGACGGGGAGACCGTCGAGGCACCGGACAACATCGTCGCCGCCCCGTTCGGCGGGCTGATCGTGTCCACCGACGGCGACGGCGACGGCGACAACCACCTCGCCGGCGTCGCCGATGACGGGACCGCCTACCCCATCGCCCGCAGCCAGATGGGTTCGGAGTTCACCGGACCCACCTTTTCCCCCGACGGAACGGTGCTCTTCGCCGGAATCCAGCAACCCGGGGTGCTGTTCGCGATCACCGGCCCCTGGCAAGCGCCTGCGCCGAAAGGCCGCACGGATCAGCAATCGACCGCTGGCATGTCGGAGCGCTCCGAGGAGACCGGTTCGTCACGTCGTGACGGCGGCTCCCACTCCCCCACCCGTGAAGGAGCTGTTGGGTGATGACCCGTTCCCGTACTGATCGTGCCTGGATCGAGGAGGTGGTTCTGCCGGCGACGGCGCTCGGCCTGGTTGTCGCCGCGGTCGTGGTGCTGGAGCTTGCCTCAGTGGCGACCGGGGTGTTGTCCGGTGCCGGGCGATTGCTGCTGGTCGGCTTCGACGATCTGAGCGAGCTGAACCGTCCCGGCTTTACTGCCGGTGGTTTGGTGGCCAGTGATCATCTGGCCGATGGTTCTGTGTCAGCGTAGTGGGCTGCCTCGAACTCGGTGGGGCTGATCATGCCCAGACTTGAGTGCAGTCGGCGGTTGTTGTACCACTCGACCCAGCTGGCGGTGGCGTACTCGACGTCGGCGATCGTGCGGTAGGGGCCGTCGTGGAAGACTCGGGTGCGGATGCATTCGGCCTTGTAGAGGCCGTTGATGGTCTCCATCAGGGCGTTGTCGTAGGCGTCGCCGACGCTGCCGACCGAGGGCCGTATGCCCTCGAGGTGCAGGTGCTCGGTGAACCGCAGACTCGTATATTGCGACCCGGCATCGGAATGGCAGATCAGCTGGTCCCGGGCCACGGCTTTGCCCTCGTGGGCACGTCGCCACAGCGCCATCCGTAACGGCACGTCCACCAGCTCGACGTCACGAGTGAGCGCGGCGTGCCAGCCCACGATCTTCTGCGAGAAGCAGTCCACGATGAACGCCACGTAGGTGAACGACTGATACGTGCGCACGTAGGTGAAGTCGGTGACCCACTTGCTGTCGGGTGCTGAGGCGGTGAAGTTGCGGTCGAGCAGATCAGCGGCCCGCTGGGCGGTCGAGTCCGGGATGGTCGTGCGCGGCCGTTTCCCGCGGACCACTCCGGCCAGCCCCACCGAGCGCATCGCCCGGTCGACCGCTCCGAACCCAGCCTCGGGCAGCACCGTTCGACGGATCAGGGCCAGCATCTTGCGACGCCCATAAAGTCCCTCTGGGGCCAGCACCGGTTCGCCGGCGCGGTTGGTGGTGAACGCCGCCGCACGGACGGCGTCTTCGACCAGGGCGTCGGTGACGGTCCGGGCCGCGACCCGGCCGGCGGCGCCGTTCCTGGTGCCGGTCCGAGCGCACCAGGCCCGCAAGGTTCGTGCCGCGATCGTGAGCCCCAGGGTGTTGAGGGCAGCAAGGATCGACTCGACGGCATGACCAGCAGCCCGCATCTGATCGACGAACGCGACGATCAGCGGTTTCGGGGGTCGAGCTCCCCCACGAAGAAAATCGTCGCCGACTTGAGGACCTCGTTGACCTCGCGCAGGCGCTTGTTCTCCGCCCGCAACCGCCGCAGCTCCTCGCGGTCATCGCTGGTCACGCCCGCTACGACGCCGGTGTCGACGTCGTGCTGGGACACCCAGCGACGCACGGACTCACGCGACACCCCGAGTGACTCAGCGACCTGGACATGCACGGCACGCTCGGTCGAGTACGCCGAACGATGCTCGGTCACCAGACGCACAGCCTGGCTCCGAACCGCTGGGTCGATCTTCTTGGGCACGACACCCATCCTCTCAGCCTGCTCACAACGGAGCGGCAGAGAAGCCGGGACGGTTCAAGCTGCTTCGATCGTGGCTCGGTGCGCCGCTGACCGCTGATAGTGCGGTCGGCTATCTGACTGAGCATTCTGCGCTGTTTGTGACCTGTGTGATCGTCGTGGCGCTGGGACTCGTCGGTCTCGCGGTGGTGGCTCGGGTGTGGTGGGCCAAGCGCTGGGCTCCGGCTCCTCCTGGTCATGCCAGTGGCAAGCAGATCAGCGCTGAGTTCTCGGAGGTTGCGGTGCGCCGCAGCGCGGCGCGTACGCGGCCGTCGATGAGCAGTGCGGAGTTGCGTGGCGCCGCTGCGACCGAGCTGGGCTTCCCGCTCTATCACTATCGCGACAGACCGCTATACGGGTCTTTCGTGAACCTGACCGGCACGCTGGCACCGACCCAGTCCGGGAAGTCCCGCAAGGACCTGGTGCACAAGGTCCTCGATGCACCCGGGGCGATGCTGTGCTCGACGACCAAGCTCGATCTGGTCGAGTTCGCGGCGCTGTCACGGTCACGCAGGCCGCTGGCCGGACCCGTGATCGTCTACGACGCCACCGGTCGGCTGCGCTGGCCCGCCCCGCTCCGCTGGTCACTGATCGAAGGCTGCCAAGACCAGCAAGAGGCCAGCCGCCGCGCCTACACCCTGGTCGAGGCCGCAGCCCTGCGTGTCGAGGCCGGTGGAGGGGGTGGCGCCGGCAACGACCGCGTGTTCCGCGAGCGCGCCGTCGTCGTGCTGACCGCCTACCTCGTGGCCGCCGCGGTCTCCGACTCCTCGGTCGACACGATCCGTGCGTGGGCCACCGAATCCCCGGAACCCAACGCGTCGAACGCGTTGCCGACTCAGGCCGGTGAGCGCCCACCACCGTCCAGGCCGGGGCGGCGGCTGCCAGCCGACCCCCGGCCAGTCAAGATCCTGCAGGACGCGGGCCGCGCGGAGATGGCGGCCAACCTTCGCGCGGAGATGGATCTCGACCCACGGACCGCGTCAGCGGTATGGATGTCAGTGCGCCGGGTCGTGGGCGCCTGGACCGATCCGAGAGTGCGGGACCTGCTGAGCCCGGCCCGCGGGCGTGGCCTGGATGTGCGCCGGTTCATCGGCCAGGGCGGCTCGCTGTTCCTAATCGCCGACCAGCAGCAGGCCGCGGAAGCAGTTCCTGTACTGACCGCGTTGGCCGAGCACTTCCTGCGCACCGCGCAGGACATGGCCATGGACTACCCGGCACGACGGGCCGACCCGCCGGTCACCGTGGTGTTTGACGAACTCGCCAACGGCACCCCCGTCCCGCGCCTGGCTGAGGTCATCTCCGACGCCGCTGGCCGAGGGGTCGTGATCCACTGGGCCGCTCAGTCCCTCGCACAGCTCGAACGCCTCTTCGGGTCCGTCGGCGAGCGCGAGGTCCGCGACAACACCACCACCCTCACCGCCTGGGGCGGGATCAAGGACGACCGC